>NZ_BAAIHC010000018.1:0-95548 GCF_054652575.1 Silvimonas sp. JCM 19000
GCCCCGGGTTCGTGTGGTGCAAGCTTGAATCACCACGGGGGGAAGATACAAGGGTGGGTCAAGACCCACCACTCAATGCCATATGCCACGTACGGTGAGCTTGGCATACCACTTTGGGAGGTGGGTCCAGACGGGGACGCCGAGTCCCACCCCATGCATTTATGCGTTGTAACCGAGGTTGGGGGCGAGATCGCGTTCGGCTTGTTCCACGCTCACGCCGCGGCGGGCGGCGTAGTCTTCCACCTGGTCTTTCTCGATCTTGCCCACGGCAAAGTACTGCGCTTGCGGGTGGCTAAAGTAGAAGCCGCTGACCGCCGCCGTCGGCAGCATGGCGTAGCCCTCGGTCAACTGCATGCCAATCGATTCCGCATCCAGCACGCGGAACAGATCGGTTTTGGTGGTGTGATCGGGGCAGGCCGGATAGCCGGGCGCGGGGCGGATGCCGACGTATTTCTCATCGGTCAGCGCGTCCACATCCAGATTCTCGTCGGGCGCATAGCCCCACAATTCCGTCCGTACTTTGCGGTGCATATATTCGGCAAAGCCCTCGGCAAAGCGGTCTGCCAGCGCCTTCACCATGATGGCGTTGTAATCGTCATTGGCGTTTTCAAAGCGCGCCACATGCGGCTCGATATTCAGGCCGCCGGTGACAGCAAACGCGCCGATGTAATCCGCCTTGCCGCTGTCTTTGGGCGCGATGAAATCGGCCAGCGCCCAGTTCGGCTTGCCTTCGGCCTTGGCGTTTTGCTGGCGCAAGGTGTGCCAGGCCATCAGCGTGGCGCCGCTTGCCGGATCGTAAATCTCGATATCGTCGCCCACCCGATTGGCGGGCCACAAACCCACCACGCCCGATGCGGTTACCCAGCCTTCGGCCACCATCTGCGTCAGCATGGTTTGCGCATCGGCAAACAAAGCGCGCGCCGATTCGCCCACCACTTCGTCTTGCAGAATGCGCGGATATTTGCCGAACAATTCCCAGGCATTAAAGAACGGGCTCCAGTCGATCAGCGGGGCGATTTCGCTCAGCGGCACGTTCTCGAATTTGAACACGCCCAGTTGCTTCGGCTTGGGCGGGTTGTAATGCGCCCAGTCGATCATGGGCTTGAACGCATTGGCGCGCGCCTGCGCCAGGCTGATCAGTTTGCTGGCGCCGCGATTGGCGTGGATGGTGCGGATGTTCTGATATTCATTGCGCAGCTTGCCGACAAACTCGGGCTTCAGTTCATCGCTTAACAAGTTGGAGCAAACCCCCACCGCGCGCGACGCATCGGGCACATACACCACGGTGCCGGCCGGATAACCGGGCTCGATCTTGACGGCGGTATGCACCTTGGACGTAGTGGCGCCGCCGATCAGCAGCGGCAACGTAAAGCCCTGGCGCTGCATTTCTTTGGCCACATGCGACATCTCTTCCAGGCTAGGCGTAATCAGGCCGGACAAACCGATCATGTCCGCGCCGATTTCTTTGGCGGTATCGAGGATTTTTTGCGCCGGCACCATCACGCCCAGATCGGTCACCTTGTAGTTGTTACAGCGCAGCACCACGCCCACGATGTTTTTGCCGATGTCGTGCACATCGCCTTTGACCGTGGCCATCACGATATTGCCTTTGGCCGGGGCGTCCTGCAGGCCCATATCGATCTTCTCTTGCTCGATAAACGGCTCCAGATGCGCCACGGCGGCTTTCATCACGCGCGCCGATTTAACCACCTGCGGCAGAAACATCTTGCCCGCGCCAAACAGATCGCCGACGTGGTTCATGCCGTTCATGAGCGGGCCTTCGATCACGTGGATCGGGCGTTCGGCGGCCTGGCGCGCCTCTTCGGTGTCTTCCACGATAAACGTGGTGATGCCTTTGACCAGCGCGTGGGTGATGCGCTCTTGCAGGCTGCCTTCGCGCCAGCTCAGGTCTTCGCCCTTGGCCTGATTGACGTCACCGCGAAAGCTCTCGGCCAGCGCAATCAGGGCCTCGGTGGCGGCCAGCGGATCGGGCCCGGCATCGCGCATCAACACCACGTCTTCGATGCGGTTGCGTAATTCGGCGGGCACTTCTTCATACACTTCCAGCGCACCGGCGTTGACGATGCCCATGGTCATGCCTTGCTGGATGGCGTGATACAGGAACACCGCGTGGATGGCTTCGCGCACCTTGTTGTTGCCGCGGAAGCTGAACGACACATTGGATACGCCGCCGGAAATCTTGGCATACGGCAGGTTTTGTTTAATCCAGCCGGTAGCCTCGATAAAGTCGAGGCCATAGCGCGCGTGTTCTTCGATGCCGGTGGCGATGGCAAAGATGTTCGGGTCAAAGATGATGTCTTCGGGCGGATAGCCGCATTCGTCCACCAGAATGCGATAGCTCTTCTCGCAAATCTCGATCTTGCGGGCGTAGGTATCGGCCTGGCCGACTTCATCAAACGCCATCACGATCACCGCCGCGCCATAACGCCGCAGCAAACGCGCTTGTTGCTTGAACTTGTCGACGCCTTCTTTCATCGAGATCGAATTGACGATCGGCTTGCCCTGAATGCATTTAAGGCCCGCTTCGATCACATCCCACTTCGAGCTATCCACCATGATGGGCACACGGCTGATATCGGGCTCGGCGGCGACCAGGTTCAAAAAGGTGACCATGGCTTTGTGGGCATCGAGCATGCCCTCGTCCATGTTGATATCGATAATCTGCGCGCCGGCTTCGACTTGCTGCCGGGCCACATCCAGCGCGGTGGCGTAATCGCCATTCAGGATCAGCCGGGCAAAGGCTTTACTGCCCGTGACGTTGGTGCGTTCGCCCACGTTCACAAACAGATCGCGGTCGCCGATGTTGAACGGCTCCAGCCCGGACAAACGACATTTGCGTTCAATCTGCGGCAGCGGGCGCGGCGCGATGTCTTTGACGTTTTTGTAGATGGCCGCAATGTGCTCGGGCGTGGTGCCACAGCAGCCGCCAATCACGTTAACCAGACCGGCTTCGGCCCATTCGCGCACCTGCACGCCCATGGTTTCGGCATCCAGATCGTAACCGCCAAAGGCATTGGGCAAACCGGCATTCGGGTGCACCGAGACATAGGTGGCCGATACGCGCGCCATTTCTTCCACGTACTGGCGCAGCAAATCGGGGCCTAGCGCGCAGTTCAGGCCAAAGGTGATGGCGTCGGCGTGTTCCAGGCTGTTGTAAAACGCCTCGGTGGTCTGGCCGGTCAGCGTGCGGCCCGATTGATCGGTAATCGTGCCCGACACCATCACCGGTAGCTTTTCTTGCTCGGGATGATCGTCAAAGTATTTGTGGATGGCGAACACCGCCGCCTTGGCGTTCAGCGTGTCGAAGATGGTTTCGACCAGCAGGATATCGGCGCCGCCTTTGACCAGGCCGTCGATGGCTTCGGTATAGCTTTCCACCAGCTCGTCAAACGTCACATTGCGAAAGCCCGGGTCGTTGACGTCGGGCGAAATCGAGCACGTGCGGTTGGTGGGGCCGAGCACGCCGGCGCAATAACGCGGTTTTTCCGGCGTTTTTGCCGTCTGCGCCACGCACAGGTCCTTTACCAGTTTCGCGGCGGCAAAGTTCATTTCCCACACCAGCTCTTCCATGCCGTAATCGGCCATGGCGATGCGGGTACCGTTAAAGCTGTTGGTCTCGATAATGTCCGCGCCCGCATCCAGATACGCCTGGTGGATGCCACCGATGATGGCGGGCTGCGTCAGCACCAGCAGATCGTTATTGCCTTTGACGTCGCTGGGCCAGTCGGCAAAGCGCGTGCCGCGATAATCCGCCTCTTGCAGATTGTGGCGCTGGATCATGGTGCCCATGGCGCCATCCAGGATCAGGATGCGTTGATTAAGCTGGTGCTGCAGATCGGCGAGGCGCGTCATCGGGTTGATTCTCAAGGCTTTATGGGGCGGCGGAGCGTGCAATTTTAGCATGCGTACAAGACCGCGTAGGATACCGCCGCACAGCCGCGCCATGGACCGCGCGCTATCATGAAAACTCTTCGCACCGCACAGAAAGGCTACTCATGACGGCAGCCGCGCCGCTCCAGCTCCAGGCCGAAATCGCCAAAGCCATGCGCTTGCGCCGTATGCGCAGCTTCGCCAGCGGCTTGTTGGCCGGCGTGACCGTGCTGTATCTGCTTTGCCTCAGGTTTGAATCCAGCTATCCCTGGCTGGGCTATGCCGCCGCCTTTGCCGAGGCCGCCATGATTGGCGCGCTGGCCGACTGGTTTGCGGTTACCGCACTGTTTCGCTATCCGCTGGGCATACCGATTCCGCACACCGCCATTATCCCGCGCAATAAAAACCGCATCGCCGATAGCCTGGGCCTGTTTATCGAAACGCACTTTTTGCAGCCCGAACAATTGCTGGTGCGCATCGACAGTTTTAACCCGGCGCGCCGCATCGCCATCTGGCTGGCGCGGCCCGGCGCCAAGCGTGATCTGACCGCCACCGGCACGTACTTTCTAAGCTATGTGCTGACCACGCTGGATGACCCGCGCCTGACCGCGATGGCGCGCGAGATGGCGCTGAAGGCCTTGGGCAAGGCGGATTTTTCGCAAGCGGCGGCATCGTTGCTGCAAGTGCTGCGCGCCCAGGGCAAGCATCAACATATGCTCGATGGCGTGGTTCGCGAGCTGCTGGAACGGCTGCAATCCACCACCACGCAAGAATACCTGGCCGACATCATCGCCAAAGAATTCAGCGTGCTGCGCTGGGTGGCGCTGGATGGCACCAGCGGGCGTTATCTGGCGCGCAAGCTGGTGGCGGCGGGCATTAACGAACTGGAAACCGTGCTGGTGAACCCCGCGCACAGCCTGCGTTTAAGCTTTGATGAGCAACTGGTGGAGCTGACCAACAAGCTGCGGCAAGACCCGTCGCTGCAGCAGAAGTTATCGGACTGGCGCGATAAGCTGTTGGCGTCGGCCGAGCTGCAAGACCGCATGAACAGCATGTGGCACAACTTGCTGGAAAGCCTGCAGGCTGATCTGGCGCATCCGCAATCGCAAATCCAGCAAAAAATGGGCAGCGCTATCAAACAATTTGGCCGGCGTCTGCACGAAGACCAAGCGTTTGCCGATTGGCTGAATGGCCAGATACGCGGCTTTGCGGCGCGTTCGCTGGCGCGTTATCGCAGCGAAATTGGCCGCTTTATTGCCGATCAGCTCAAAGCCTGGGATAACCGCGTGCTGGTGGAACGCATGGAACTGAATGTGGGCGTCGATCTGCAATACATTCGCGTCAACGGCACCGTGGTGGGTGGGCTGGTGGGACTGCTGATCTACACGGCGCGCCACGCCTTGGGCTGGTAGCGCGCCGGTCTTGTTGCCAGAGAACCTAGTCCGCGCCCACCGCCAGCGATTGCCGCCGCGTCAGCTCGGGAAACCAGCGCATCCACAACGCCACCACGATCAACGTGCCGATGCCGCCCACTACCACCGCGGGCACCGGGCCGAGCAAGGCGGCGGTGGTGCCTGATTCAAACTCGCCCAACTGATTGGACGCACCGATAAATATCGAACTGACCGCGCTGACGCGGCCGCGCATGGCATCGGGCGTTTCCAGCTGCACCAGTGACGAACGCACCACCACGCTGATCATGTCGCACGCGCCCAGCACCACCAGCGCCGCCAGCGAAATGCCGAAGGAATGCGACAGGCCAAACACGATGGTGGCCACGCCAAACAAGCCGACCGCGCCAAACATGATCTTGCCAACGTGTTGACGCAGCGGACGGCGCGCCAGATAAAACGACATGCTCAACGCGCCTATGGCCGGGGCCGAACGCAAAATGCCCATGCCCCACGCGCCGGTATGCAGAATGTCGCGCGCAAAAATCGGCAGCAAAGCCGTCGCGCCGCCCAGCAATACCGCAAACAGATCCAGCGAAATGGCGCCCAGGATAATGCGGCGTTCGCGGATATAACGGATGCCGCCAAACAGCGATTCCAGCGTGGCGGGCGGGCGATGTGCCTGTTTGCGCACCAGCGGCAGCGTAAACATCGAAATGGCCGCCACCAGCCAGAAAATCGCGGTGGTCAGATACACCGCATCGGGGCCGACGGCATAGATAAAGCCGCCCAGCGCCGGGCCGGTAATGATGGCCACCTGCATCAGCCCCGAACTGGTGGCCAGCGCCTGCGGCAATTGCGCTTCGGTGACCAGACTGGGCACCAGCGCCTGCAGGCTGGGCGTCTCGAACGCGCGCGCGGTGCCGATGCAGAATGCGGCGATATACAAGGCGCTGGGGCTCAGCTGCTCGGCCAGACTGGCGGCGGCCAGCACGGCGGCGACGATAAATTCCAGCGTCTGGCAAATCGCCACCACGCGGCGCCGGTCATAGCGGTCGGCCACATGGCCCACCACCAGCGTAAACAATAATTGCGGCGCAAATTGCGCAATGCCGATCAGGCCCAGGCTAAATGCGCTGTGCGTCAGCGCATACATCTGCCAACCCACGGCCACCGCCAGCATCTGGTATGACAACGCGGTAAACAAACGGCTGGCCAGCAAATGGCGAAACGGGCGTAAGGCCAGTAAAGACAATTCCATACGGTTTCCAGAGAGATAAAAAAGGGCGAGCACATGGCTCGCCCTGCTGAGGCATTACGGCGCCGGATTTGGCTGTTTGGTGTGGATGGCTTCGATGGCGTTGAGCACGTCGTCGCTGAGCTTGACGCTGATGCTCTCGATGTTTTCCTTGAGCTGCGCCAGCGTGGTGGCGCCAATCAGGTTGCTGGTTACAAACGGCCGCGTATTCACATACGCCAGCGCCATCTGCGCCGGGCTCAGGCCGTGTTCGCGCGCCAGGTTCACATAATCGGCGGTGGCGATTTTGGCTTCGGGCTTGCTGTAACGGCTAAAGCGTTCATAGATGGCCACGCGACCATTCTGGCCGGTGCCGTCGATGTACTTGCCGCTGAGCACGCCAAACGCCATCGGCGAGTACGCCAGCAGGCCCACTTGTTCGCGATGGCTGAATTCGGCCAGGCCGATTTCAAACGCACGGTTGAGCAAGCTGTACGGGTTCTGGATGCTGACCACGCGCGGCAAGCCGACGTTTTCCGCCGCACGCAAAAACTGCGCAACGCCCCACGGCGTTTCGTTGGACAAACCGACGTGGCGGATCTTGCCGGCCTTTACCAGATCGGCCAGAACTTGCAGCGATTCTTCGGCCGGCACCGTGTATTCATCTTCAATCCACGGATAGTTAAGCCGGCCAAAGGTATTGGTGCTGCGATCGGGCCAATGCAGTTGGTACAGATCAATGTAATCGGTCTGCAAACGGCGCAGGCTGCCGTCCACGGCTTCGGTCAGGCTGCGGCGGTCATGGTGGGTTTCGCCGCCACGAATATGGCGCGGTTGATGCGGCTGGCGCACCGGGCCCGCGGCTTTGGTGGCCAGCACGATGTCTTTGCGGCGGCCGGTTTTTGCCAGCCAGGTGCCGATATAGGTTTCGGTCAGGCCAGCGGTTTCGGCGCGTGGCGGCACCGGGTACATCTCGGCGACATCGACCAGCGTCACGCCGAGGTCGAGCGCCAGATCCAGCTGGGCGTGCGCGTCGGCTTCGGTGTTCTGTTCGCCCCAGGTCATGGTACCCAGGCCGATCAGGCTGACGTCGAGATCGGTACGGCCAAGTTTGCGATATTCCATTACTGCTCCTGTGCAAGGGGGCGGGGGGTTACATAGGCAACGACGTCGGGCGCGGCAAGGTTGACCCGACCGGTCGAATAATAGCGCGCAGGCCGGGGCGCTTGCGACGGCCCGCTACTTTAGCGTTACGTTTGATGGAACAAAAAATAATTATAAATATGGTCGTTATTCCGGATGGTTTGTTGGTGCGGCTCCGTTATGATCGCGCACCGTTGTAGCGCCTGGCCGACTACGGCATTGATGCAATGCACCATCGCGATTCGTTGCCCGCAGCAGCCAAACAACTGGCTAACTGGTCAAGCAGCGCGCGAACTCAAATTGTTGCATTCCGTCAGAGAGCTAGCGGTTTGCAGCGGAATCGACCAGGTTGATGTGCGGGCAGGCATGAAACCTGCTGTAACCGGTTCTGACGCGCTCACTTGAAGCCGTCCATTCAGACGTCATGTAGTGACGCTATGATGATTACAAAATCAATGGAGACAAAAACCGATGCAGACCCAAGTCATCCGCCTCGATACGGTCGGCGATCCCTCGGTCATGCAACTGGCCGACGTCGAACTGGCTGATCCTGGCCCCGGTGAAGTCCAGCTGCGCCACACCGCCATCGGCGTTAACTTCATCGATACCTATCATCGCAGTGGCTTGTATCCGGTCAAACTGCCCTCCGGCCTCGGCCAGGAAGCCGCGGGCGTGGTCGAAAAGCTGGGTGCAGGCGTCAGCGATCTCAAAATCGGCGACCGCGTGGCGTATCCCAGCGGGCCGCTCGGTTCTTATGCCCGGCATCGCAATTTTCCTGCCAACAAACTGGTGCCTATCCCGGACGATATTCCGGACGAAATTGCCGCAGGCTCGCTGATGCGCGGCATGACGGCGCAATACCTGCTCAAGCAAACCTTTGAAGTCAAACCCGGCATGACGGTGTTGATTCATGCCGCAGCGGGGGGCGTGGGCCAGATTGCCTGCCAGTGGGCGCAAGCGCTGGGCGCTACGGTGATCGGCACCGCCGGCTCAGAGGCCAAATGCCGGCTGGCGCGGCCGTTCTGCGATCACGTTATCGATTACACCAACGAACACTTTGCCGAGCGCGTGCATTTGCTTACCGGCAATAAAGGCGTGCCGGTGGTGTACGACGGCGTCGGCGCGGCCACCTTTGAGGGCTCGCTGGCCAGTCTGGCGCCACGCGGGCTGCTGGTCAGCTTTGGCAATGCCTCGGGCCCAGTGCCGCCGTTTTCGCCCAATCTGCTGGCCAGCAAGGGCTCGCTCTATCTCACCCGCCCCACGCTGGGCAATTACGCCAGCACGCGCGCCGAATTACTGGCCATGGCGGCTGATTATTTTGCCATCGTGGCCAGCGGCCGGGTCCGCGTCACGGTGAACCAACGTTATCCCCTGGCCGATGCCGCGCACGCGCATCGCGACCTGGAGGCCCGCAAAACCACGGGCTCCACTGTATTGATCCCATAAGGCGCAAGAACTCCATGGTCCACTTGATGTATCTCCACGGCTTTTTATCCAGTCCGTTCTCGCAAAAAGCGCAAGACACGGCGGTGTGGATGGCCGAGCAAAGCCTGGCCGATTATTTTCATTGCCCGCAAATTCCCATGGAGCCGGTGGCCGCAGGCCGCGTGATCCAGGCGTCGATCGACAAACTGGGCGGCGAGCCGGTGTGCTTTATCGGCAGTTCGCTGGGCGGCTATTTTGCCAACTGGGCGGTCGAGGAAGGCGGTGGCCGTGCGGTATTAATCAACCCGGCGGTGCGGCCGTACGAACTTTTGCGGCACTATATCGGCCCACAACGTAATTATCAGACCGGCGAGATCCACCATATCGACGTCGGCTACGGTGATCAGCTGCGCAAATACGAGCGCCCGGTCAGCAAACCCGATCAGTACTGGCTGATGGTGCAGACCGGCGACACCACGCTGGATTACCGCGAGGCGGTGGAGCGCTATCCGCTCAGTCGCCAGACCGTCATCGAAGGCGGTGATCACAGCTTTCAGAACTATGTGGACTGGTTGCCACGCATCTGGGAATTCGCCCAGGAAGGAAAGTGAGTTGTTATGTCCACCCCTCAGCGCGGCATCCTGCCCGAGGGCTCCAGCCACGTTATTTTCTTGACGCTACGCCGCCGCCTCGGCCGCCCGGCCGATGATCCACTGCGCCATCTGCTTAGCCAGTTGCCGCTGCACGCCGATGAAGTGGCGGCGGTTTATCCGGAAGCGCGGTTTGCCGCGGTTTTGGCGATCGGCGAGCAGAGTTGGCCCGATCTGTTTGGCGTGGCCCGCCCGGCACGCTTCAGAGGTTTTCCACACATAGCCGGCGCCATCCACCCGGCCCCGGCCACCGAAGGCGATCTGCTGCTGCACGTGCGCGGCGAACGCTACGATCTGGTGTACGAATTTGCCGACCGCTTTGCCACCTCGTTGCAGCCGTGGTTTGAAGTGGTCGAATCGGTCAGCGGGTTTAAATACCGCGACTGGCGCGACCTGACCGGTTTTGTTGATGGCACCGAAAACCCGCACGGCGATGACGACCGTGCTGAAACCGCGCTGGTCGGCGCAGAAGACCCGGCCTGGGCCGGTGGCAGCTATGTGCATACGCAACGCTATGTGCACCGCATGCAGCAATGGAATGCGCTGGCCGTCAAACAGCAAGAAGCCGTAATGGGCCGCACCAAGGCGCATGACGAAGAATTGTCGGACGAGGACAAACCGCTGACTGCGCATATCGCCCGCGTAGTGATAGAGGAAGACGGCAAAGAACTGGAAATGCTGCGCCACTCCATGCCTTATGGCACACCGGGTGGTGAGAAGGGCTTGCTGTTTGCGTCTTACTGTCGCACGCCCGATGTGTTCGAGAAAATGTTGGCGCGCATGGTGGCGCCCACCTCGGACGGCCGCGTCGACCACCTGCTGACCTATAGCCGTGCGGTGACCGGGGGCGCCTTCTTTGCCCCCAGCCGCGAGGCACTGGCCAGGCTGGCGGGATAGTTGGCGCAGCGAGCACGCAATAAAAAAGCCGACAGCGTCGGCTTTTTTTTATCCACGGCCAGCGCTGTCAGCCAGCGGCGGCCATGCAAATCAGTCTTTCATGAAACCGAGGCGGGTCGGCTTCATTTCTGCATCAAAGTCATACACCAGCGGCACGCCGTTAGGGATTTCCACGGCAACAATGGCGTCGTCGGCGATGTTTTCCAGATGCTTGACCAGCGCACGCAGCGAATTGCCATGGGCGGCGATCAGTACGTTTTTGCCAGCGGCCAGTTGCGGCGCGATGGTTTCGTACCAGGCTGGCAGCACGCGGGCCACGGTGTCTTGCAGACATTCGGTCAGCGGCACTTGTTCGCGGCTCAGGCCGGCGTAACGCGGATCGCTGATGCTGTCGCGTTCATCATCCGGGCTCAGTGCCGGCGGACGCACGTCGTAGCTACGACGCCAGATATGCACTTGCTCATCGCCATGCAGTGCGGCGGTTTCTTTTTTGTTAAGGCCGGACAGCGCGCCGTAGTGGCGTTCGTTCAGGCGCCAGTCTTTGATGACCGGAATCCACAGCAGGTCCATTGCGTCCTGCACATGCCACAGCGTGCGGATGGCGCGCTTGAGCACCGACGTAAACGCGACGTCAAAATGAATGCCGGCTTCCTTGAGACGACGGCCAGCGTCGCGGGCTTCATCGGCGCCTTTTTCGGTGATGTCCACGTCGATCCAGCCGGTAAAGCGGTTTTCCAGGTTCCATTGTGATTCGCCGTGGCGAACCAGCACGAGCTTGGCCATTGAATTCTCCAAAGTGAGCCGATAAGTATCGGCCGCTATTCTAGGCGTTGCGGGCGGCCACGCAAACTGCTGTGCCACCCGCGTGCGCCCGGTTATGCGCCAGCGCGCTCAGCCACGGCCTCCGCGCCGAGCTGACCGGCAGCTACGGCGCTAACGTGCGCCAGATCTGCCTCGCGGGTTTCGCGCATGCTCAGCACGGCCAGAAAACTGAGCAAGGCCGCCACCGACACATAACCACCCACCCAGCTCAGGCCGCCGCGTTCGACCAGTACCTGGGCAATGTAGGGCGCAATCGAGGCGCCCAGAATGCCGCCCAGGTTATAGGCGATGCCCGCGCCGCTGTAGCGCACCTGGGTGGGAAAGATCTCCGGCAGCAAAGCGCCCATCGGCCCGAAGGTAAAACCCATCAGGAACAGTTCGATCACCAGAAACAGCGTGACGGGGCCGAAGCTGCCGGCGCCCAGCAGCGGTTGCATGGCAAAGCCGGAGGCCATCGCCAGGGCGGTGCCCAGCAACAACACCGGCTTGCGGCCAAAGCGGTCGCTAGCCCAGGCCGACAGTGGCGTGGCCAGCGCCATAAACAGCACGGCAAAGCACAACATGCCGAGGAATTGCGGGCGGCTGAAATGCAGCGTCTTGGTGCCATATGACAGCGCGAACACGGTGGAGATGTAGAACAGCGCGTAGCACACCACCATCGAGCATGCGCCTTGCAACACCGGCAGCCAGTGGCGGCTGAACAAAACGGCCAGCGGCACTTTGACCCGTTGCTGGCGTTGCATGGCCTGCGCAAAGACCGGGGTCTCGTGCAGCTTGAGCCGCACGTACAAGCCCAGTGCCACCAGCACGGCGCTAAACACAAACGGCACGCGCCAGCCCCAGCCTTTGAACTGATCGTCGCTGAGCGCCACCGCCAGGCCAAGGAACAGCCCATTCGCCAGCAAGAAACCGACCGAGGGGCCGAGTTGGGGAAACATGCCAAACCAGGCGCGTTTGCCCGCCGGGGCATTCTCGGTGGCGAGCAAGGCGGCACCGCCCCATTCGCCGCCCAGGCCTATGCCCTGACCAAAGCGCAACACGCAAAGCAGCAAGGGCGCCAGATCGCCGATGGTATCGTGGCCGGGCAAGAAGCCGATCAGGGTGGTGGATACACCCATCACCGTGAGCGAGGCCACCAGCGTGGATTTGCGGCCGATGCGGTCACCAAAGTGACCAAACAAGGCGGAGCCGAGCGGGCGTGCCAGAAAGGCGATGCCGAAGGTGACAAAGGCATTCAGCGCCTGCGCGGTGCCGGATTCTTTGGGGAAAAAAGTCGGGCCGATGATGAGCGCCGCGGCGGTGGCAAAGATATAGAAGTCAAAAAACTCGATGGCGGTGCCGATAAAGCTGGCGACCGCCACGCGCGCCGTCGAATTGGCGGGCGTCTGGGCAGAAGTCGTCATGGATGATCTCGTTGTCAGGCACGGTTCATGCATGACATACGACGCCTACCGCAGCGCCATCTGCCACGCCGACCGGGCATGGAATTAAAAACAGGCTGGCAAACGAGGGGGCGGCGGCGTGTTGGCCAGGGTCGGCGCTACACGGGGTGGTGCGCCAATGTGGCGCAGCCACCGGCCAGGCGGGTGCATTTGCGGCTGGGTAAGCTGAGCGAATGATAAGGAAGCGTAAATCTGCCCGCAAGCCGGGAACCTGCAGGCCGCTCGGCGGGTCTGGTCTGGGTCAGTTCATAAAACTGTAAAAATTCACCTTTTCGCAAAATGGTGGAGCGCCTATGGTGCCTGCCTTTTGATTTACGCTGCGCCTTGCGCAGCCCGGGCCCGAACCGTTCGATATGCGTATTCTTAGTCCCACCGCACTGCTGGCGCCGCGCTGGCAACGTGTCCGGCCCCGTATTGTGCCGCCCTGGCTCGAACGCGCCTGGCCACGATTTTCACCCGCCGCGCCGTTTGTGGCGGTGGTGGCACTGCGTTTTCTGGTTGATACCGAATGGGATGGCGCCCGCATCCTGTTTCAGTTGCTGCTGTTTTTTGTGCTGTATGCGTTTCTGGAGCGTTGGTCTGCCGTCGCCGCCTGCATCGGGCTGGAAGGTGCGCTGGCTAATGGCAGCTGGATCAAGGAAGACGCCACCGGCGAGCCGCTGCTGACGCGCGATCTGTTCGAGGTGTCGCAAGGCGCGGCCCTGACCGGCTATGCCGACTGGCATCTGATCGGCTACGTGGCACTCACGCTGCTGGCGCTGGGGTATGGCCTGTATCGCCATCCGCGCCTTGTGTCGTGGCGCCTGGTGCCGGCGCTTATTTTGCCGATCATGTTCTTTATCCGTATGGATAACCCGCAGCGGCTGGATGACTATCTGACGCCGCAACTGCTGTACGGCCTCAAGACGCAATATCACTCCTACAACTTTCGCGAGAATGCCCGTGCCAACGGCATCATCGGCCATCTGTACCTGAATGCCGAAACCGTGCCGCCGCCCGCGCATGGCCCGCACAATTTCTATGCGGCTGGCGAATTGCGCCAGTTTGACGCCACCGAACCCGACGTCTTTGTCATCCTGTGCGAATCCTGCTTTACCACCGCCGATGCCCGCTTCAAGACGCCTATGCTGCGTTTGCTGGACAAGGGTTTCAGCATGACCGATATGGTCAGCCCGGTTTACGGCGGCGGCACCGCCGAGGCTGAATTTGAAGTGCTGACCGGGCTGTCGAGCAAGGTCTTTCCCGGCATCGATTATCAAAACTTTGCCAACCAGTACGCCGAACACGCCCACACCATCGTCAGCCATTTTGACCACGCCGGTTACCACACCTACGGCTTGCACGATTACTACTCGACCTTCTGGAAACGCAATATCGTCTATCCCAAGTTCGGCTTTGACGAGACGCATTTTGTCGATGAAATGGACTGGGAAGAAGAAGGCTGGCCCGACGACAAGTTGCTGTATCAAAAGGCAATGGCGCTTTACGACGGCAGCCCGCGCACGCAAAAGAACATGATGTTTATGGCCACCGTGATGACGCACGGCAAATACGATGCCTCGCACGATGACAATGGCGATGGCGATTATCTGAAGCGGCTGGATCTGGCCATCAACGATATGAGCGTGTTTGTTGACCAGTTACAAAAGTCGGCCGCCAAGCGCAAACGCCCGCTGTTGATCATGGTGTTTGGCGATCACAAGCCGGGCATTACTGCGGTGTTCCACAAGGATGGCGTGTTTGGCGATGATTTGTTTACAACCAGCGGCGAGCGCAATGAGGATTACCGCTTTAACCCCCGCCTGACGCCGGAGCAACTGGCGGTGCGCGGGCAGATTCCGGTGATGATCAAATACGTCGGCAAAGCGCATAAGCAGTTGCAACCGCAACTGGCCGATAACCTGCGCGGCAAACCGCTGTTGTGTATGCCCGGCCAATTGGCGCAGGTGACGCCGGAACAGGGCAATTTCTTTGCCACGCTGGCCAATGTGTGCAACCAGATGAAGGGCCTGCCCTACGGCGAACACGGTTGGGACGCCATGTTCCCCACCGCGCTGTATGCGGAACGCTTGTTCTGAGCGCGAGCTATTGGTACGCATAGGGTGGGTCCAGACCCACCATCCAAAGTGGTAAGCCAGGCTCGGTGCGCGTGGCATATGGCTTTGAGGGGTGGGTCTAGACCCACCCTGTGCCTGTTGTGCACAGCTTATCCACAGAATTACTCAAACACCGCTTCGCGCGGTGAGGCGAAGGCCACCGACAGCCCGCCGCCGCCGATATTCACGCCCGCAGTCAGGCTCATCTCGCTGGCCAGCACCGTCACCCCCTTGGCCTCGGCCGTCTGCTTCAGGCGGGCATAGCCTGGCATCTTGTCCAGCCGGGCCGGGTCGCCGCCGTAGCTAACGCAAACAAACGGCGCATCCAGACCACTCTCAATATGCTCGACTGCGGTGTCGAACAGCTTTTTGCAGCCCGCTTCAAAGCCCCGGATGCGCCCCACTGGCGTGGTGTCGCCCTGAAACCCGCGCACGATGGGTTTGATGTCCAGCGCCGAGCCCATCATGTACGACATCAGGCCCACGCTCTTGTCGCCTTTGCGCCGCGCTTGCTGGCGCAACTGGCCCAAATTCTCCGGGATCAGGAAGGCTTGCGTGGTGGCTTGCAGGCGTTCGATCTGGCGGATGATTTCCAGCGACGATTTGTCCTCACGCGCCAGCCGTGCCACTTCGGCCACGATCAAACCCTGACCGGTAAACAAGTTGTAGCTATCAAACACGCGCAAGGAAAACGGCCCGGCCACGCCCGCGGCTTCGCGTATTGGCTTGTAGGCGCCCAGCATCTGCAATGCGGCCTGGCTGGCGTTGGCGTTGATCTGGCTGCGGCTGGCCATCACGGTCAGGCAGAACACATAGTCGTACTCAACCACCAGCCGTTCGAGAAACAGCTTTTTGATGTCGTCGGCGCTGAGCGGTGCCGATTCAAATGTGGTGTCGCCTTTGGCCAGCCGTTCTTTATAAAACTTGAGCGTGGCGGCGGAGTCGCGCCCGTCTACAAACGGTTTGCCGTCGGCGCCGGTAATGGTGATCGGAAGAATAACGATGCCGTGCTCGTCCAGAAACGCGCGCGGCAGATCGCAGCAGGAATCGGTAACGATGCCGAAACGCATGCCTGAGCCCCTTGAATCAATAAGTTGTGTACACCGTGGACCGGGAAGGTCGTGTTGTTTTTGTTACCAATCTATGACGTTGGCATTGCGCGGGATTATGCCCGCAGTGATGCAGATCACAACACGCCGTGGAATGTTTCTGAACGGTGACACGAGAGGCGGCGGCTTTTGCACCAAAAGTGTTGTAAGAAAGAGCCAGCGTTGTCAGCTAAACCGTGCTCAACAAAAAACGGCCGCCCCATGATGGAGCGGCCGTTTTTGCAGTTACGTCTGGCGGCGCTTACTGACGCGTCTTGAGCTGGCGCAAAACCTCATCGGCAATCTCTTCCGGCGACGGCGTAATGTCCACCACGATGGCATTGGCCGGCGGTTCCAGCAGATCGATCTGGCTTTGCAACAAATGCGGATCAAAGAAATGGCCTTTGCGTTGCGCCAGGCGCTGGGCCAGCAATTCGCCCGTGCCGGTCAGATGCACAAAGACGACATCGCTTTCGCCCGGGCTGACCAGCTTCTCGCGATAGATTTCCTTGAGGGCGGAACAGGTAAACACATGCGTTTCGCCCTTGTTGCGATAGTCGACGATAGCGGCACGGATGGCAGCCAGCCACGGCCAGCGATCATCGTCGTTGAGCGGTATGCCCGCATGCATCTTGGCGATATTGCCGGGACTGTGAAACACATCGGCATCCGAGAACCCACACGCCAGCTTTTTGGCCAGCAGCTCGCCCACCGTGGTTTTACCGCTGCCAGACACACCCATCAGAATCAAGATCATGTTGTTACTCCACATCGGCCCGCAGCCCGGCTGCGGGACTGCATCAAACCACCGTGGCCAGCGCCAGGGTCAAGCCCAGTGCCACCACCGAAATAATCGTTTCCAGCACCGACCAGGTCTTGAAAGTCTGCGGTACCGTCATATTGAAATACTCTTTGACCAACCAGAATCCGCCGTCATTGACGTGGCTGAAAATCAGCGAACCCGCGCCAGTCGTCAGCACCATGAATTCCGGCCGCGCCCCCGCTGCCGCGGCAATGGGCGCCACGATGCCGCAGGCGGTGGTCATGGCCACCGTGGCCGAGCCGGTGGCCAGGCGGATCAGCGCCGCCACCATCCAGCCCAGTAACAGCGGCGAGATATGCGCGCTGGTCGCCATATCGACCACGACTTTGGAAATTCCACTGTCCATCAGGATGCGACCAAAGCCGCCGCCCGCGCCAACCAGCAAGGTGATGGTGGCGGTGGGGGCCAGACATTCGTTGCTGAACTTGAGGATGGTTTCCCGGCTCATGCCGCGGGCCAGGCCCAGCGTCCAGAAGCTCACCAGCACCGAAATCAGCAGCGCCATCACCGAGTTGCCGGCCAGGCGCAGCATATCGTTGGGCAGCGTTTTGGGGGCGAAGAACACATCGGCCCAACTCCCGATCAGCATCAAAAACACCGGCAGCAAAATGGTCGCCAGCGTGATGGCAAAGCTGGGCAGCTCGCGGTCTTTTTCGTCGGTGGCAAAGTGCGCCATCATCGGATTGTCGCCGGTCAGCTTGACGTATTTGCTGATCTGCAACGCAAACACCGGGCCCGCCAGGATGGCGGTGGGGATACCGACAATCAGCGCATACAGGATGGTGCGGCCGATATCAGCCTTGTATGCCGTCACCGCCAGCAAAGCGGCCGGGTGCGGCGGAATCAAACCATGCACCACCGACAAGCCCGCCACCATCGACAAGCCCACCAGCACCATCGAGGTACCGGTGCGTTTGGCCACGTTAAAGGCAATCGGAATCAACAGCACAAAGCCGACTTCAAAGAAAACCGGCAGGCCGACAATGAGTGCGATCGTGACCATGGCCCAATGCACGTTTTTTTCGCCAAACCAGCTGATCAGCGTTTTGGCGATGCGTTCCGCGCCGCCCGATTCGGCCATCATCTTGCCCAGCATGGTGCCCAGCGCAATCACCAGCGCAATATGCCCCAGCGCGTTGCCGACGCCGGTTTCAAACGATTTGACGATGGTGGTCATCGGCATGCCCACCGACACGGCCAACACAAACGACACCACCAGCAACGTAACAAACGGATTGAGCTTGAAGCGCGCGATCAGCACGATCAACAACACGATCGCCACCAATGCGTAAACCAGCAACATGGTTCCTTGCACCATCTTTCTGACTCCTGAACGGGTTTGACTACACGTCTCTGTAGCCTTTGTAGTTGGCCGACGCGCTTATTGGCGGCAATCGGCCCGCTTTTTTTGTATTACCGAACGTTGAGTTACCGATGTTAACGTTAACATCGATGGGCGCGGCATCAGGTGTGCACCGTATGCCAAGGGGATAGGTATAGGGTGGGTCAAGACCCACCCTGCAAAGTGGTATGCCGGTTTCAGTTCACGTTGCGATGGCTTTGGGCGGTGGGTCGCGACCCACCCTATGCCTTAGAAGTACGTCTGGACGATATCGACCACCTGGTAGCGTTCATCCAGCACCAGCACCTGGCGCCATTTATCAAATGTCAGGCACGGGTGCGAGATATCAAACGCCAGCATATCGCCCACCTTGATCTCATCGCCGGGCGCGATCTGCAGATAAGCGTGTTGGTCCATCATGCCGGTGATCTGCCAATGCGTTGGCACGTCCTGCGGCAGTGCATCGCATGGTCGATAGCGCTGTGCGGGCGTTGGATAACCGGCATCAAACGCCGCATCGCGCTTGCCCAGCCCGACGATGGCTTTGTCGGGTTCAGGAATCGATTGCACATACGCCCATAGTTGCAGCGCGGGCTTGAGCGATGTGCGCATCTGATGCGCCACCGGGTTGCGGATCTCGATCTGCGCCTGCGCGGTTTTGTATATGCCGACATCGTGGGTCAGATAGCAACCCGGCCGCAGCACCACATCCAGCGGCATGCCCACACGCGCCGGGGCGAATTCTTCGGCCACCACGTCATACCAGGCCGAGCCCGCACCCGACAGCAATGCCGGCGTGCGCTTGATCTGGCCCGCGTCCGCCAACTCGGCCAGCACGGCCACCGCCCGCTGCAAAAACGCGCGGATGTCGGCTTCTTGCTTCAGCACGCCTTCGTAGATTTCGACCCCCGCCAGCTGCAGCGCCTCGGGCCAGCGCGCCAATGCCGCCAGCACCGCGGCTTGCTGGGCGGCATCACGCACGCCAGTGCGGCCCCCGGCCACGCCCAGTTCCAGCAACACATTCAAGGTCTGGCCGCGCTCGCCAAAAAACCGACCCAGTTGCTCGACGCCATCCGCGTTATCCACCAGACAGAAAAACTCGAAATCAGCATCGGCGATTAACTGGCCGATGATTTCCATATTGCGTTTGCCCACCAGCTGGTTGGCCATGATCACGCGCCGTACGCCATGCGCGTAGGCCACACGCGTTTGTTGCGCCGTGGCCAGCGTAATGCCCCAGGCGCCGCCGTCGAGCTGGCGCGCAAACAATTTGGGCGCCATGGTGGTCTTGCCATGCGGCGCCAGTTTGACGCCGTACTGGGTAACAAACGACTGCATCCACTGCAGGTTTTGTTGCATCACGCCGTCATATAACACGGCAGCGGGCAAGCTGATTTCCTCGTCGAGCAAGCGCCAGCCCAGGCCTTGGGTTTGTGCCGGGCTGATCGGGTCCGGCAGGGCACCCAGGCCCTTGTTGAGGTTATCGATTAATCCGCCTTGATAGTTTGTATCATTCATGGAAGCCGCCACTGGTCTGATGTTGGTCACAAGCTTTTGATAAACGCCAATCTGGTCTGATATAAAGTATCAGTCAAGCACAGCCCGGCTAAATGGTTACGCCATGCCACATGCACTGCCTCCGTTCGACATCGTCAGCCGCATCGCCCAGCGCAGTGCCGCGTTGAGTGCCACCGAACAAAAAATTGCCCAACTGATCCTGGCCGATCTGCCTGCCGCCAGCGCCGCCAGCATCGATGCGCTGGCCGCCCAGGCCGGGGTCAGCAAGGCCAGCGTCACGCGCTTTGCCCGCGCGCTGGGTTGTGCCGATGTGCGCGAACTCAAACGCTGGCTGGCGCAGGCCAGCGCCATCGGCAGCCGCTTTCTGGCCCCGCGCGCCGATGCCGCGCAGCAAGAACCGGCCGACGTCATCCTCGACGATATCGTCACGCTGTTGCAGCGTAACCGCGCCTTGTTTAACCGCGAAGCCATCACTGCCGCCGCGCAGGCCTTGCGCGATGCGCGCCAGGTGCTGGCCTTTGGCATGGGCGGCAGTTCATCCATCATGGCCGACGAAGCGCGTAATCGCCTGATGCGTCTGGGCGTGCCCATTACCAGTTATCAAGACGCCGTACTGCAACGCATGGTGGCCGCCACGCTGGATAAGCGCTGCGTGGTGCTGGCGTTTTCGGTGAGCGGGCAGGGCCGCGAGTTATTACACAGCGTGGGCATCGCCCAGGAATATGGCGCGCGCCTGATTGCCATCACCGCGCTGGGGTCACCACTGGCGCAACGTGCTGATTGGCATATCCCGATCCAGGCGCTGGAAACCGATTTTGTCTTCAAGCCGTCCAGCTCGCGCTATGCGATGTTGTTGGCGCTGGATGTGCTGGCCACCGCGCTGGCGCAGTTGCAACCCGAGCACAGCCAGGAACTGCTGCGCCGGATCAAATTTGTACTCGATGCCGAACGCGGTGGCGCCGATGCGCGCCATCCGCTGGGCGATTAGGAAGACCGCAACATGACCGCCACCTGCGACACGCTGATCCGTAACGCCACGCTGATCGATGGCAGCGGCAGCGCGCCTTATCAAGCCAATGTGGCGCTGCACCAGGGCCGCATCGTCGCCATCGGCGAGCTGGAACACTGGCGCGCGCCACACAATATCGACGCCAGCGGCCTGGTGCTTAGCCCCGGTTTTATTGATGTGCACACGCACGACGACACCAACGTGATCCGCATGCCGCAAATGTGGCCCAAGTTGTCGCAAGGCGTGACCACGGTGGTGGTGGGCAATTGCGGCATCAGCGCCAGCCCGGTGACGCTGGCCGGTGATCCGCCTGATCCGATGAACTTGCTGGGCACGGCTGACGCCTTCAGTTATCCGACCTTTGCCGCCTATGTGGATGCGGTCAACGCCGCGCAGCCGGCCGTCAATGTGGCGGCGCTGGTGGGGCACACCGCGCTGCGGCAAAACCAGATGCACGACCGGCTGGACCGCGCTGCCACGCCTGCCGAGATCGAGGCCATGCGCGATCAGCTACAAGAAGCGCTGGTGCATGGCGCTCTCGGTTTATCCACCGGCCTGGCCTACGCCAACGCCTATGCCGCGCCCACCAGCGAAGTGATGGCGCTGGCCGAACCGCTGGCCGAAGCAGGCGCCATCTATACCACGCATTTGCGCAGCGAATTCGCCGAAATCCTCGACGCGATGGACGAAGCCTTTGCCACCGGCCTGCATGCGCGCGTGCCGGTGGTGATTTCGCATCTTAAATGCGCCGGCAAAGCCAATTGGGGCCGCACGCGTGAAGTGTTGGCGGCGCTGGATGCCGCGCGCACCACGCAGCATGTGGGCTGTGATTGCTATCCGTATGCGGCCAGCTCGTCCACGCTGGACCTCAAACAAGTGACCAGCGATTTCGACATTCTGATTACCTGGTCTGAGCCGCAGCCGGAGCAAGGCGGCCGTCTGCTGGCCGAGATCGCCGCCGAGTGGAATGTGGATTTGCTGACGGCCGCGCAACGGCTGCAACCGGCCGGCGCGGTCTATCACGGCATGGACGAGGACGACGTCAAAAACGTGCTGCGCCATCCGGCCACCACCATCGGCTCGGATGGTTTGCCGAATGATCCGCTGCCGCATCCACGCTTGTGGGGCGCGTTTCCGCGCGTGCTGGGGCATTACGTGCGCGAAGAAAAACTGTTCGATTTGCCCACCGCCATCCACAAGATGACCGGACTGTCGGCGGCGCGCTTTGGCCTGACCGAGCGCGGGCTGATCCGCCAGGGCTACTGGGCCGATCTGGTGCTGTTCGACCCCGCCCGCGTGCGCGATACCGCCACCTTTACCCAACCGCAGCAAGCCGCCGATGGCATCCACGCGGTGTGGGTCAACGGCCAGCTGAGCGCGCAAGACAAACAACCGACGGCGGCCCGCGCTGGCCGCTTTATCCGCCGTGGCCGTGTGGGCACGGTATGAACCCCGAGGAAAACAAGATGAGCGACATTATTCGTATCGGCACCAGCGGCACCGGCACCGGCGGCCAGCATCTGCCGTTTGCCCGCGCGGCGGGTGCGGATGGCTGGCTGTTTGTGTCCGGCCAGACCCCGATGGAAAACGGCGAAGTGATCGATGGCGGCATCGTCGCGCAATCGCACAAGACCATCCAGAACCTGATCGCCATCCTGCATGAAGCGGGTTACGGCGTGGAGCATGTGGTGCGCTGCGGCGTGTGGCTGGATGATCCGCGTGATTTTCAGTCGTTTAATAAAGTGTTCAAGGAATACTTTGGCGAGAACCCACCGGCGCGGGCTTGTGTGGTGTCGAGCATGGTGATCGACTGCAAAGTCGAGGTCGATTGCGTGGCGTACAAGAAGCCATAGCCCATGGCTGCCGGATGGTCCCGCTGGTACCGGGTGGATCTGCGCCGCCGCATACGGTGGGTCTGGACCCACCACTCAAACCCCATGATTTGAACGCTGTTGTTTCAATTTGCCGCGCCTTGGGTAGATCAAGCCCGTCCCCCACAGGTGATGCTCACAACCTTGCTGTCCCAACGGGCCGCTTTGGATGGTGGGTCTCGACCCACCCTATGAGTCCGCATGATCACATTGACGTTTGTATCTGATCGGCTGGATGCGCCGGTGGTGGCGACGGCCAGCGCCGGTATGCGCCTGATTGATGTGGTGCGGCCGTTAGCGATGTCGGGGCGTTTGCCTTTGGCCTGGCGTTGCGGGCAGGGCACGTGTGGCGCGTGCCGGGTGCGGATTGCGCATGCCGCGCAGCCTGCGCCGTTGGCCATGGGCAAGATGGAGCGCAATGTGCTGGCGCGCATTGTGCCGGATGCCGCAACCGGTGAGATCGACACGCCCGATACCGTGCGTTTGGCCTGTCACCTGACGTTAGCCCATGATTTAACAGTTTATTTCTCGTAATTATAAAAAGCTGCTTTATTAGTCTTTCACTCCTTAATAACGCAATGGCAAGATTTGGGCTGTTTAAATAAAACATGCTTATAAGGACCGCCCGCCATGCGTTTGAAGCCCCTGCTCGCCTCGGTTGTAATTGCTCTGTCTGCCACTTCCACCTTGGCCGCCAGCTTTGAATTGCTCAACGTGTCGTATGACCCGACCCGTGAGCTCTATCAGGATTACAACAAAGCGTTTGCCAAGTACTACAAAGCCAAAACCGGTGACGACGTATCGATCCGCCAATCGCATGGTGGCTCGGGCGCGCAGTCGCGTTCGGTGCTGGATGGCCTGCAGGCGGACGTAGTTACGCTGGCGCTGGCGTATGACATCGATGTGCTGGCCGACAAAGGCAAGCTGCTGTCGCCCGATTGGCAAAAAAAGCTGCCCGATAACGCCACCCCGTACACCTCTACCATCGTGTTCCTGGTGCGCAAGGGCAACCCTAAGAACATCAAGGACTGGACCGATCTGATCCGTCCGGACGTCAAAGTGATTACCGCCAACCCCAAGACCAGCGGCGGCGCGCGCTGGGCGTATCTGGCCGCGTATGGCTGGGCCAAGAAGACCTACGGCAGCGACGACAAGGCCAAGGATTACATCCAGAAGGTGTACAAGAACGTGCCGGTACTCGACACCGGCGCGCGCGGTTCCACCATTTCGTTTACCCAGCGTGGCCTCGGTGACGTGTTGCTGGCCTGGGAAAACGAAGCCGTGCTGTCGCAAAAAGAATTTGGCGTAGACAAGTTCGACATCGTCGCACCGACCATCTCGATCAAGGCCGAGCCGCCGGTGGCTGTGGTGGACAAAGTGGTCGACAAGAAGGGCACGCGCAAAGTGGCCGAAGAATATCTGAAGTTCCTGTACAGCAAGGAAGGCCAGGAAATCGCCGCGCGTAACTTCTATCGCCCGATCGACAAGGACGTTTACGCCAAGTACGCGCATCAGTTCCCGAAAGTGGCGCTGTTTGATATCGATGATGTGTTTGGTGGCTGGACCAAAGCCCAGCAAACCCACTTCAGCGATGGCGGCGTGTTCGATCAAATTTATAACGCTGGTCGCTGATCCCAGCCGTCCGTTCTGAATGCGCGTCGCCCCGCGTGGGCGACGCCCGCAACGTTCCAGGAGCAAATACCATGACTCTGCGTCTCGGCGACATCGCCCCCGATTTCTCGCAAGAATCGTCTGAAGGCCCCATCCATTTTCATGAATGGGCCGGCGATAGCTGGATTGTGCTGTTCTCGCATCCGGCTGATTTCACCCCGGTGTGCACCACCGAGCTGGGCTACACGGCCAAGCTGAAAGACGAGTTTGCCAAGCGCAATGTCAAAGCCCTGGCCGTGAGCGTTGATCCGCTGGAATCGCATCACAAATGGATTGCCGACATTAACGAAACGCAAAACACGCGCGTTAATTTCCCCATCCTGGCTGACGCCGACAAAACCGTGGCCACGCTGTACGACATGATCCACCCCAACTCGCTGGCCAATGCCACCGTGCGCACGGTGTTCGTGATCGACCCGACCAAAAAAATCCGCCTGACGCTGACTTACCCGGCGTCCACCGGCCGCAATTTCAACGAGATTTTGCGTGTGATTGATTCGCTGCAACTGACCGACCACCACAAAGTGGCCACTCCCGCCAACTGGCAGGATGGTGACGACGTGGTCATCGTGCCGTCGCTGCAGGACGAAGCCGAAATCGCGCAGCGCTTTCCCAAGGGCTACAACGCGGTGCGGCCGTATCTGCGTCTGACGCCGCAGCCCAACAAGTAATCTGTCCGTCGCGCCATCGCATTACGCAGCGCGCCGTTACCGCCAGCCAGGTCTGCGACGGCCTGGCTTTTTTTGCGCGCTAAAAACACAGGAAGCCACGCCGAGATGATCGATGTAAGCGGCGTAACGCCCGACAGCAATGTGCTGAAAGTGCCGTTACCGGACTTTATCCGCACCGATTGGCCCGATGCCGAATTTGGCATCGACGCCACGCGCGGCATTACCGTACGCGCGCTGGGGCTGACACTGGCCAGCGTGTTTCAGCCCATCTTTAACGCGCAAGGCCAGGCCGTCGCGCAAGAAGCCTTGTTGCGCGCCAGCGCGCGCGGCCGTCCACTGGCCCCGCCCGCTGCCTTTGCCGCCGCCGCCAGCCATGGCCAGATCATTGCGTTTGACCGCTTGTGCCGCACGCTGCATCTGTACAACAACGCCACCTTTCAGAGTGGGCAGAGCGATCTGTACCTCAACGTGCATCCGCGTTTGCTCACCGGCGTGGAGCGCCATGGCGTGGTGTTCGAGCGCGTGCTGCACACGGTGAACTGGCAGCCGCAACGCATCGTGCTGGAGATCGTTGAGGACGAAATCGCGCAGGGCGAAGTCAACCGCGTGCGTGATGCGGTGGATAACTATCGGCGCGTGGGTTACCGCATCGCCATCGACGACTTTGGCAGCCGCCACGCCAACCTGGACCGGCTGTGGCAGCTGGAACCGGACATTGTAAAACTCGACCGCGTGCTGATCGCCCAGGCGGTCGAATCGCCCAAACTGCGTCGCGCCCTGCCGCGCCTGGTGCAACTGCTGCACGAGCTGGAGACGCTGGTGGTGGTCGAAGGCATCGAGACCGCGGACCAACAACAGCTGGCGCTGGATGCCGGCGCCGACCTGCTGCAGGGCTTTCACCTGGGCGAACCGCGCCCGCTGGGAAGAGGATGAAACACCAATGACAACGACCGAACCGATTACCCGCTGGCTGGAACGCGGCAATCACATTGTGGTGGCGCCGGGCTGGCGCGATTCGGGCGAAGACCACTGGCAAACCCGCTGGTGCGATGAATATCCCGGGCTGCGCCGGGTGCAGCAACGCGATTGGGAAAACCCGCAGGCGGCGGCGTGGGTCAAGGGTCTGGATCAACAGATTCCGGTCGAGGGCCAGACGCTGCTGGTGGCGCATAGCCTGGGCTGCATCACCGTCGGGCACTGGGCGGCGCTGTCGTCAAAAGCGCGTCATGTGGCGGCGGCATTATTGGTGGCGCCGGCCGATGTCACGCGTGACGAAGCGCCGGACAGCTTTCGCGGCTTTATGCCGTTGCCGGCTCGGGAACTGCCATTTCCGAGCTTGTTGGTGGCCAGCGACAATGATCCATCGTGCTCGCTCGATCGTGCGGTGGCATTGTCGCAGGCCTGGGGCAGCGAGCTGGTGCCGCTGTCGGGCGTCGGCCACATCAACGTTGACTCCGGCCACGGCGAATGGCCGGTTGGCCTCAAACTGCTGCGCCAACTGCTCAGAAAAGTGAGTAAGGCATAGGGTGGGTCAAGACCCACCATCCAAAGCCATGTGCTCGCGCCACACTGGCGCGTCCCGCCACTTTGGGCGGTGGGTCTAGACCCACCCTATGGGCGCCTCAGCTTCACCCCATCGGCACATGCCCCGGTTGCGCGGCCACGCGGTCGATCCATGCGTTGATCGCCGGGTAGGCGCTCAAATCCACCAGGCCTTCGTGCGCGCGATGGGTATAGGCGTACAGCGCGATGTCGGCAATGCTGTACTTGTCGCCGACAAAAAAGCGCTTGTCCTGCAAATGCTGTTCCATCACTGCCAGCACCTTGTGGCTGCCGGCAATGCAGCTTTGCAACTCGTCTTCGCGCGCGGCGGGGCGGTCGGCAAAGTAAACAATAAAGCGGGCCACAGCCAGTTGCGGCTCGTGGCTGTACTGCTCAAAAAACAACCATTGCATCACCTGCGCCTGCTCCCAGCGATCTTCCGGAAACAGACTGGACCCCTGGGCCAGGTAATACAGAATCGCATTCGATTCCGGCAGATAAGTGCTGGCGCCGATCTGCAGCACGGGCACCTTGCCGTTCGGGTTCATCGCCAGAAAGGCGGGCGTGCGATGCGCGCCGTTTTTCATATCGACTTCGTTCCACTGGAACGGCTTGTCCAACTGGCTCAGCGCCAGTTTGACCTTGTAGCAATTGCCAGACATCGCGAGGCCATGCACGGTATACATCTGCAGATTTCTCCTTAGGGGGACGGCGAGTTAGAGCGAGTAATCCGAGCGCTGCGCTTAACCAAACTTGCGCAGGGCATCGATAGCCAGACCGCTGCCGATGCTGCCAAACAGATCGCCTTCCACGTGCTGCGCGGCGGGCAGCAAAGCGGCGACACGCTGGCGCAACAACGGCACGCCGGACGAACCACCGGTAAAGAACACGGTATCGACCTGGTCGGCGCGCAGGTTAGCGTCTTTAAGCAGCCCGTTGACGGTGTCTTCGATGCGGCTGATCTGGCCATCGATGGCGTCTTCAAATTCAGCGCGCGCCACGGTATGGGTCAGGCCTTCGGCAATGCGGTCCAGCGGCAATATGTGTTGGTCCTGGCCGGACAAGGCAATCTTGGTTTCTTCCACCCGCATCGCCAGCCAGTGGCCAGCGCGTTCCGAAATCAAGCCGAACAAGCGATCCAGCAATATCCGCGTATCGGGGCCGGAATCGCGAAAGACATCCTGCAATTCGGACCAGATCTTGCGCGTGTAAACAAAGTTGATGGTGTGCCAGGTGGCCAGGTTGAAGTAATAACTGGACGGCACTTCGGAGTTGTTTTTCAAGCGGCTGCGATAACCAAGCAGCGGCATCACGCAGGCCAGGCTTAGTTGTTTATCAAAGTCGGTACCGCCGATATGCACGCCGCCGTTGGCCAGGATGTCGCCCAGGCGATCGCTTTGGCGGGCACGCTCCGGCGACAGGCGCAGCAGCGAAAAGTCGGAGGTACCGCCGCCGATATCGACGATCAGGGTGAGGGTTTCGCGCTGCAGCGTGCGTTCAAAATCAAACGCCGCGGCAATTGGCTCGTACTGGAACTCGACATGCTTCAGCCCCACCGAGCGCGCAATATCAGCCAGCACGTCTTGCGCCAGTTGATCGGCCACCGGGTCGTCATCGACAAAATGCACCGGGCGGCCCAGCACCGCGTGCTCGAACCCACGGCCGGCGGCCTGCTCGGCGCGGCGTTTAAGCTCGCCGATAAAGTGACTGAGAATGGTGCGGAACGACAGGCTCTGGCCCTGGACCTCGGTCTGCAAATCCATCAGGCCGGTACCCAATATGCTCTTGAGCGAACGCATCAGGCGGCCTTCGTAGCCTTCCAGATATTCATTCAGCGCCACGCGGCCATAGCTGATGTTGTCTTCTTCCGCGTTAAAAAACAGCATCGAAGGCAAGGTGGTCTTGCCGTCTTCAAGCACCAGCAGCGGCGCTGCCCCTGGCCGCATCCAGCCGACGGTGGAATTGGAGGTGCCAAAGTCGATGCCACAGGCACGGGCGATTGCACCCGGCGCCAGCGTGGAGCTGGCATGCGGATGCAAGGACGAGGAGGCGGGATGGTTCAATGTTTTTCCTATCGCTAAAACGTCCGCGTCGCTGCGGCCTGGCCCGACAAGGGCAGGCCAGCGGCTGACAGCTCAGCCAGGGCCAGGCGGGCTGGTCGGGCTGGCCATCGGGGGGCGGCGCGCGGAGTCGCTATTCTAGCGACAGCGCCTCGCCTTACCTAGCGCGGCGTCTTGCTGGCTGGATCAGTGGCAGCCGAGCGTTTTTTATGCCGTTCAACGCTTTTATATCGTTTTCGATTTGCGCCGCGCTGTTTAGCGGGCTGTAGTGCTTGCAGGAAAACTTGATTTAAGACAATTCCGGTAAGACCCAAAACAGCTTCACTACAGACTTTTACGGGCGCAATCATCATGATGAATAAAATTGCGACTTGCAGCGCTACTGCATTGTCAGCGTCAACCCGGCGGGGCCCTGCTTACCGTGGGCAACCCCGGCTTAGCTTACTGAGCCGTTGCATCATGCTCTTGCCCGGACTGGCTGGCGCGGCCGATATCAACCTGACCAGCAGCGTCCCCAGCTTTGATGTGGGTGCGACCACGGTCACCACCGGTTCCATCGTGGTCAACGACGGGGTGGATGGCGTCATTACCGGCGCGGGCGGGCAGTTGCGGTACACGCCGACCGCAGCCGACTGGTTGCTGGGCGGCAGCACCAGCGGCAATAGCCAGACGCTGGACATGTCGGGGCTGGATAGCCTGGTGTTTACCGGCGCCGGGCACAAGGTGGTGATCGGCAGCGGGGTGCAGTTTGCCACCGGCGTGCTGACGCTGGCGCAGAGCACGGTGTTGAATGTGGCCAATGTTGTGGTCGGGCAATCGGATTCGAGTGGCACCATCAACTTTGGCAGCGGCTCCAGCAATGGCAGCTTCAAATTACGTGGCGAAGACGGCAGCAGTGCCGCCACGGCGCTCCAGATTGGTGTCGACGCGGCGACGGCCTCGATCCAGACCACGGGCGTACTGGATTTGAGCGGTGGTACGGCCGACATCCAGGTGGGGCAGTTGCTGGTCGGCAGCGCCAGCGCCGGCAGCGCGCAGGGCACGTTCACGGTCCATGCGGGCACGGTCAATGCCACCCAACTCACCCTCGGCCAGATCGGCGCAGGCGCCAGTACCGCCAACGCCTCGGGCCTGCTTGATCTGACCGGGGGCACGGTCAGTGCCGATACGCTGACCATGGGCGACCTGACCGGCAGCGGCGCGGTCAGCGCGGTCATCAACCTGAACGGCGGCACGTTGGCCAGCAGCGCCATCGGGACTAATGCAGCCAGCAGCATCCATAACCTCAACTGGAACAGCGGCACACTGCGCAACCAGGCCGATGGCCAGAACATGAGCGTGAGCGGCATCAACATCGCCTTGTCGGATGGGGCCGCGCATTATTTTGAAGTCGACGGCACTGCGGCCAATGCGCAACTCGATGTGGTACTGGCGGACGCGAGCGGCGCCACCACCGGCGGCGGCATCACCAAAACCGGCAGTGGCACGCTCACCTATGGCGTGGCGGCCAGTTATAGCGGCGCCAGCGTCATCCAGCAGGGCACGCTCAAGGCTGGCGTGGTGGATGCCATCAACAGCAGCAGCGGGCTGCAGGTGGCCAGCGGCGGCACCTTTGATCTGAACAACCTGAACCAACACATCAATGGCCTGAGTGGGGACGGTCTGATCACCTTGGGCAGCGCCACCCTTAGCGCCAATATTGCAACCGACAGCAGTTGGGCGGGCCAGATCGTGGGCAGCGGCACCTTTGAAAAAACCGGTAGCGGCACGCTGACCCTGAGCGGGCAGATCAACAATGGGGGTGTCGACGTCGTGGCGGGCACTTTGCGCATTGGCGATGGCGCCACCCATGGCAGTGTCAGCGCCGATATCGATAGCGATGGCACCGTGGTGTTTGACCGCTCCGATGACGTGACCTGGGCCAATCGCCTGTCCGGCAGCGGCGATCTGGTCAAGACCGGCGCGGGCAATCTCAGCGTGTCGCTGGCGCAATTCCTGAGCGGCAACACGCTGGTGAACGCCGGCACTTTCACCATGCTCGACCAGCAATCTGCCGGCACTCATCAGTTGAATGTTGCCAGCGGCGCCACCGTGGACGCGGCGTTTAACAGCGGCTTTTTGCTGCCGGATGTGGCCGGGAGCGGCACGGTGCGCATCAGTGGCAACACTGTGGTGCTGACCGGCGATAACAGCGCCTTCAACGGCCTGTGGGATATCCGCGGCGTGGCGTGGCTGGATAGCGCACACGCCAATGAACTGGGCAGCGGCACGGTATTTCTGAACGGGGCCAACAGCTGGCTCGATCTGTACGACAACGTGTCGGTGTTCAGCAACGCGCTGACCGGCAATGGCGTGTTGATTGCCGAAATGGCGCAGAACAGCGATCAGTTTGGCTTTGCCAGCAGCGCCGGTTCCGCCTTTAGCGGTACGGTATGGCTGCAGCGCGGCACGCTGGCGCTGGATGCGACTGCGGCAGCGGTGCTGGGCCAGGCCAGCGTTCGCGTTTCGCAGAATGGCGTGCTGCTGCTGAGCGCGCCACGCAGCCTGGGCGGATTGACGCTGGATAACGGCACGCTGCAGTTTGCGCCTTCCAACACCACGCTGCCGCTGAGCGTCAACACGCTGGATGCCACGGCCGGCGGCACGCTGGCGGCGCAATTGCCCAGCAGCGAGACCGTACCGGTCATCCCGTCCCAACCCTCGTTTTTTGATCAGGACAGCCTGCGCACCTTGCAGGTGGTCAAGGCTGGTACGGTGAGCGGGGTGGGGGCGACGCTGGCGCTGATGCAAGCCGATGGGGTCACCCCCGTCACCACACCAGTCAGCCTTGATGTGCAGGACGGCGCGGGCACCACCCTGGCCATTGCGGATTACAACTACAACGCCAGCGTGCAGAACGACGGCATCTGGTTGGGCTACAACCTGACCCAACTCGATCTGCAAAGCGGCCAGACGCTGGTGCTACAGAATGCACCCACCGGGGATAACACGCTGAGCGCACGCCTGACCGGCGCGGGTGGCATTGATGTGCAAGCCAGCGGCACCGTATTGATCGCTAATGCCAACAATGACTACAGCGGCGCCACCCGCATCAGCAGCGGCACCGCGCAGTTGCAGCAAGACCATGCGCTGGGCAATACCAGCGCCCTGAGCCTGGCCGCCAACGCGGGGCTGGATCTGAACGGCCATGCGCAAACCGTGGGCAGCCTGAACAGCGCCGCAGGCAGCACGCTGTCGGTGCAGAACGGTGCCTTGTCGATTACCCAGGGCGGGCAGGTGGATGGTGCGCTCAATGGTGCGGGTGCGATTGATATTGCGGGCGGCACGCTGGGGGTGAGCAGCAGCAACAGCGCGCTGACCGCCGCTGTGCATATCGCTGCCAACGCGCAGGCGCGACTGGATCACAGCGATGGCCTGGGCACTGGCGATATCGCCATCGACGGAACCCTGATCATGAATAACGCCAGCGGCACCCTGGCCAACGCCCTGATCGGCGCGGGCGGATTGAGTGTCAGCGGCAGTTCGCAGCTGACCCTCGCGCGGGCCAACCCGAGCTGGAGCGGCGCACTGCAAATCGACCCCAGCGCCCAATTGACGGCGCAGGAGGCAGGCAGCCTGGGCGGCAGCACGGTCAGCAATCAAGGCACGCTGGTATTAAGCAATAACAACGACTGGACCCTGGCCAACGCCATCGGCGGCAGTGGCAGTCTGGTCAAGACCGGCAACGGCATCCTGACCGTCAACAGCGGGCTCAGTTACAGCGGTGACACCCAGGTCAACGCCGGCACCTTGCGCGTAGGCAGCGATGCCAGCGGGCGGCTGGATAGTAGCGGCACCGTGCAGATTGCCAGTGGCGCCACCCTGACCGGGCTGGGCCAGATTGCCGGCAGCGTGCTGAATAACGGCACCATCGCGGCCGTCGATGCGGTCACGCCCAGCGCCAGCCGCCAGAACGTCAGCCGAGCCGTGGTGGGCGCCGTAACCAGCAATGGCCTGACCATCAATGGCGATCTGAGCAACAACGGTTTGATCAATCTGGCTGGTGGCACGGCGGGGAATACGCTCACGGTCAAAGGCAACTACAGCAGTAACGGCGGCCGCCTGCAGATGAATAGCGTGCTGGGCGACGACACCTCGGCCACCGATCAACTGATCGTGCAAGGCGGCACCCAGGGCGATACCCGGGTCAGCGTCAACAATCTGCATGGCCTGGGCGCGCAAACAGATCGCGGCATTCGCGTGGTGGCGGTGGGCGGCGATTCGTCGGGTACGTTTACCCTGCAAGGCCGCGCGGTGGCCGGGGCGTGGGAATACCAGCTGGCCAAAGACGCCAGCGACGGCAGTTGGTATCTGCGGTCGGAATCCGCATCGCCTACTCCCACACCGACCCCCACCCCGGCGCCGAGCCCCACGCCAACGCCGACGCCTGCCCCCACGCCCGCGCCTGGCCCCAGCCCGGCGCCCACGCCGCAAGTCCGGCCGGAACCCGGTGGCTATCTGGCCAACCAAAGCCTGGCCAGCACGCTGTTTGTGACCTCGCTGCACGATCGCATGCCCGATACGCAAATCCCCGGCCCCAACCCGGCCGAGCATAATCCCGATGCCGCCTGGGCCAGGCTGGTCAGCGGCCGTAGTCGCAGTTCCGCCGCCGCCGGCGTACTGGATATCGATAGCGATGCCACCGTGCTGCAAATGGGCGTGGATGTCTGGCACGGCAATCTGGACCAGGGCCAACTGCGCGCAGGGGTAATGGCGGGCTATGCCACGGCCAGTTCAGATAGCGCGGCGCAAGGCCTGGCGGTGAAGGCCGATGGGCAACTGAGCGGCTATGCCGTGGGTGTTTACGCCACCTGGTACGGCCAGGACAGCGCCTATCCCAGCGGTCCTTATCTGGATACCTGGTGGCAATACGCGCGCTTCAGCAATCACGTGCATGGCGATGATCTGCCGGACGAGCATTACGACAGCCATAGCTGGAGTGGCTCGCTCGAAGCCGGCACCGATATCGTCATCAGCGACAACTGGCATCTGCGTCCGCAAGCGCAATTGGTCTACACCGACCTGGTGCAGGACGATCACACCGAAGTCAATGGCACGCGGGTGCAAAGCCGCAATACCGATGTGTTTAACAGCCGCCTCGGTGCGCGCGCTTACGGCAATTTCAAACGCACAGACGGTTCGAGTTGGGCACCGTATCTGGAAGGCAACTGGTGGCATCGGTTTGGTACCGCCGCAATCACGTTTGACGGCACCCCGATTGCGCAAAACATCCCGGCCGATCGATATGAGATCAAAGCCGGCATCGAATATCTGGCCAGTACCCATTGGCGCTGGTGGGCGGATGTGGGCGTGCAAAGTGGCGCAGGCGGCTATAACGCGCTGCAAGGCCAGATCAAGGGACGCTATCTGTGGTGATCGCGCGGGGTGCCGGGTGGGGCAGGCCAAACCAGCGCTGCAGCGCAGCCTTGAGGCTGGCATCGGCCTCCAGCGGGGCGTCCACGCTGCTGGCCCACGCCACCACGCCATCGGGCCGCAGCAATACAGCGCTTAGACCGAGGCTGTCTTTGACCGGGGCGGCCAGGAAGTTGACGCGCGCGCGCCACGGCGCAATCAACGCGGACCCACTGGCACTGGGGCCAAAACACAGCAAGCAGCCTTTGCCATCGTGCAGCAAACTGCCCAGCTGAGTGCCGTCCTGCAGCTGGAAATCCGGCGTGCTGCGCCCCACCAACGGGTGCGTAGCGGCCGGTTCGCCGCCGGTTTCGTAGCGCAGTGACACGCCCCAGATGCGCTCGGCAAACCAGGTGGCGGCATCGGGCGTGGCAATCACCTCGCGCAGCACTGCGGCCAACGCCCGCGTACTGGGCGTGGGCCGCATCAAGGCCACTTGCGCGCGCGACCAGTCCAGCACCGCCGCACCCACCGGATAGCGTTCTTGTTGATAAGTATCGAGCAGATCGACCGGGGCATCGCCGCGCACGCAGGCGGCCAGCTTCCAGCCCAGGTTGATGGCATCGCCCACGCCCAGATTCAGCCCTTGCCCACCCAACGGCGAATGCACATGCGCCGCATCGCCCGCCAGCAACACGCGGCCGTGGCGATAGGCCGTGGCCTGGCATGCGCGGTCGGTCCAGGTGGTCGCGAGCTCCAGCCGCGTCAGGGTTACCGGGGCGGCGGACACCCGACGTAGCACGGATTGCACATGCGCCAAGGTCAGCGGCTGGCTGCGATGAAAGGCGCCCCCATCGAAGTCGACCAGGGCCAGCGTGCCGGGGCGGGCATAGGTATACATGCCCTCGGCGGTGTAATGGCGGCCTGGCGTCAGTACCGCGGGATCGGCCAGCTCGGCCTGTATGGAATAGCCGGTGAATTCAGGCGCGGTGCCCTCGAAGGCAAAGCCGCCCAGCTTGCGCACGCTGCTGCGGCCCCCATCGCACGCAACCAGCCAGCGTCCACTAAAACGCTGCGCGCCCGCTTCGACCACGACAGTGTCCGCGCTGGCTTCAAATCCGCTGACGCGGTAGCCACGGCGGATATCGACACCGAGTTCGCTGGCGCGCTGTGCCAGTACTGTTTCCAGCGTGTCGAGGGTGACGGCCAGCTGGGTGCCCGCCGGGCTGGGCAAGCGGAAGGGCCAACGGCTGCTATCGACGTCATCCAGATAAAACGGAATGCCCGCGAAGTGCCCGGCGGGCTGGCGCGGCTGTTGCAGCCAATGCGCCGCGCGCGCGGTGTCGTCAGCGCTGGTGTTGGCTGCTTGTGCTGCACGCAGTGCATCGAGCAAACCGCGCCGGTACAAGGCTTCGAGCGTGGGCGCGGACAAACCGCGCAAGCCGAATGGCAGCTGTTTAAGTGCGCTATGTGGATCGCTGGCTTGCTCCAGCACCAGCACTGAAACGCCTTGCAGGCGCAGCTCGCAGGCAAGAAACAGACCGACTGGGCCAGCGCCGGCGATGATGACGTCAAACAAAGGGGAATGTTGCGGATACACAGGAATCTCCATGTCGAAATGAATATGTTCGACCGGAGCGTTCCTCAGGGTGGGAGCCAACACGGACGAACATCCCGACGCCAGTACAGCGTCAAATATTCGTCGTGGGGATCCTGTGCGCGAGGCCAAAGACCAGAGCTTTCGTTACCGAAAGAGCCTGGGCTTACCAAACCAGGCCTGCCTTTTCCGACGCGGCTTTATAACATCGACAATCCTGATGCGGCAATCCGCAGCCGCCTCAGCGGCGATTACTTGCCGATGCAGAAGCGGCTGAAAATCACGCCGAGCAAATCATCCGAAGTAAATTCGCCGGTAATCTCATTCAGCGCTTGCTGCGCCAGCCGGAGTTCTTCGGCAAACAATTCCAGCGCATGGAAGGCATGCGCTGCTGAATCAACATGCCCGGCCGCGCGGCGGATGGCGTCCAGATGGCGCTCCCGCGCGATAAACACGCCTTCGTTGGCGCCATGCCAACCGGCCAGGGCCAGCAAACGCTGGCGCAAGGTGTCCAGCCCGGCGCCGGTCTGGGCCGAAACGTGCACTTCGTAATCGTCCACCGCGCCCGATTGCTCGCCAGTCAGATCAATCTTGTTGAACACGCGCAGCACCGGCAATTGCGCGGGCAAACGCTGCAGGATGGCCTCGTCGTGCGCGGTAATACCTTCGCGGCTATCCAGCAACAGCAAAGCCAGATCGGCTTTTTCCAGCGCCTGCCACGTGCGCGCAATGCCGATTTTTTCCACGGCGTCTTCGGTCTCGCGCAAACCGGCGGTGTCGATCACATGCAAAGGCACGCCATCCAGCTGGATCAGCTCGCGCACCGTGTCACGCGTGGTGCCGGCGATATCGGTGACGATGGCCACTTCGGTGCCGGCCAGCGCATTCAACAAACTGGACTTGCCCACATTGGGCTGGCCGATCAGCACCACATGCAGCCCTTCGCGCAACATACGGCCCTGGCTAGCGGTGGCTAACACGCGCGCCAACTGCGCATCGATCAAGCGCAATTTGCCGCGCGCATCGGCGGCTTCAAGAAAATCGATATCCTCTTCCGGGAAATCAATCGTCGCTTCGACCAACATGCGCAGCGTAATCATCTGCTCGGTCAGCGCGTTGATCTCGCGCGAGAACGCGCCATCCAGCGATTTGAGCGCCGAACGCGCAGCGGCCTCGGATTGCGCATCAATCAGATCGGCCACGGCCTCGGCCTGCGCCAGATCGAGCTTGCCGTTAAGAAACGCGCGCCGGGTAAATTCACCCGGCTGCGCATGCCGCGCGCCCAGCTCAACGCAACGCGCCAACAACATGCGCAACACGACAGGCCCGCCATGGCCTTGCAGCTCCAGCACGTCCTCGCCGGTAAACGAGGCCGGGCCGGGAAAATACAACACCAGGCCCTCATCAATGACCGCGCCGTCCTGCGCTTTAAACTTTGCAAAATGCGCATGCCGCGGCTGCAACGCCCGCCCGATCAAGCCCGCCACCACCGCCGCCAGCCCCTGGCCCGACAAACGAATAACACCCACCCCACCCCGACCGGGAGCGGTGGCAATGGCGGCGATGAGGTCGTTGGAGGCAATCATGGGGCGAGGTCTTTGGGTTAGGCAGGCTGAATGATAACCCGGCCGATGTTCGCGCTGGGGCATGGGGCTTTGTGCGTTGCCCGTGGCGCGCTGGCGATGTCACTGCGATATCACCATCAGCTGCGATAGGGTGGGTCTTGACCCAACAGGCAAAGTGATCGGCCACGTGCTGCGCAATGGGTTACGGCTTTGCATGGTGGGTCGTGACCCACCCTATGTGCTGGCGGCCATCCGCGATGTGGGCTTAGCTGTCCTTCGGCGGCATTGCTGCCTTGATCGCATTCAGCCGCGCCAGCGCCACCGCGTCGGGAATCTTCGATTTATCGTCCAGCGCCTTGGCAATCGCGCCCGCATCCACGGCGCGCGCGGCGTTCAGCAGGTGGGTGAGATAGTCCAGTTGCGGGTACGGCGTGTCTTCTTTGCCGGTGCGGCCGCGGGCGTCGGCGCGGCAGGCGCGCAGCATCAGCGCAAAGCGGTCGGGTTTGCGTAGCGCGTCGCTGCGTTGCAGCAGGTCCAGCACGGTGTTGGCGCGCAGTTCCAGCGCGCGGTGTACCAGCGTGTGATCGCGGCAGACCATCACGGCCAGGTCGCGGCATTCGCTGGTGGCGCGCAGGCGGGCGCTGAGTTGTTCCACCAGCTCGACACCGCGTGACTCGTGGCCGATATGGTGCGGCAGGATGTCGGCGGGGGTGGTGGCTTTGCCAAGGTCATGGCACAGCGCGGCGTAGCGTGCGGTCAGCGGCAGGTCTTCAGCGGCGGCGTAGTCGAGCACCAGCATTACGTGCACGCCGGTGTCGATTTCGGGGTGATGTTGTTCGGGTTGCGGCACGCCAAACAGCGCGTCCACTTCGGGCATCACGCGCGCCAACGCGCCGCAATCGCGCAGGATGCGGAACATGCGCGAGGGTTTCTGTTCCATCAACCCGCGTGCCACTTCTTGCCACACGCGTTCGGGCACCAGATGGTCGACTTCGCCATTGGCGACCATTTGCCGCATCAACGTCATGGTTTCGGGGGCGGCGTCGAAGTCGAAGCGGGCGGCAAAGCGCGCCAGCCGCAAGATGCGCACCGGGTCTTCGATAAACGCATCGGAAACGTGGCGCAGCAGGCGCGCTTGCAGATCGGCTTTGCCGTTAAACGGGTCGATGACGTGGCCGGCGTCGTTCTCGGCCATCGCGTTGATGGTCAGGTCGCGCCGCAGCAAGTCTTCTTCCAGCGTGACGTCGGGCGCGGCGTAAACCTGGAAGCCTTTATAGCCGGGGCCGGATTTACGCTCGGTGCGCGCCAGCGCGTGTTCTTCGCGCGTTTTGGGGTGCAAGAACACCGGAAAGTCTTTGCCCACCGGCTTGTAGCCGGCGGCAAGCATGGCTTCGGGCGTGGCGCCGACCACCACCCAATCGATGTCCTTGACCGGTAAACCCAACAAGCGGTCGCGCACGGCGCCACCTACGCGATATCGCTGCATGGTCGTTCTCTCTGGCTTATCAACAAACGTGGATCAAATATCGACAGCGCTTAGCCGAGGAAATGCTTGTAAGCGACGTTGTCGGTTTCCACCCAGTAGCGATAGCCCAGTTTTTCGAGGAAAGCGGCAAACGCGGCTTCGTCCGATGGCGGCACTTGCATGCCCACCAGCGTGCGGCCGTAGTCCGCGCCGTGATTGCGGTAATGGAACAAGGAGATATTCCATTCCGTGCTCATGGTATTCAGAAAGTTAAGCAGCGCGCCCGGGCGTTCGGGGAATTCAAAGCGCAGCACGCGTTCGTTATCCACATGCGGCGCGTGGCCGCCCACCAGATGGCGAATGTGCAGCTTGGCCAGTTCGTTGTCGGTGAGGTCAATCGCGGCCAGGCCGGCTTCGGCCAGGTTTTCGATCAGCGCCGTCACTTCGCTGCGCTTGTTGATCGACAGGCCGACAAACACATGCGCCTGTTCAGTATCGGCGTAGCGATAGTTGAATTCGGTGATATTGCGGGCGCCGATGGCGCTGCACAGCGTGCGGAATGCGCCGGGGCGTTCCGGCAGCGTGACTGCGATGACGGCTTCGCGCTGTTCGCCCAGTTCGGCTTGCTCGGCCACATAACGCAGCCGGTCAAAGTTCATGTTGGCGCCCGAGGCGATGGTGATAAAGGTCTGGCCCGTGGCGTTTTCGCGCGCGGCCCAGGCTTTGGCCCCGGCCACCGCCAGCGCACCGGACGGTTCCAGAATGGAGCGGGTCTCTTCAAACACATCCTTGATCGCGGCGCACATGGCGTCGGTATCCACCAGGATGACTTCATCCACCAGCTTTTGCGCCAGGCGGAAGGTTTCGCTGCCCACCTGCTTGACCGCCACGCCATCGGCAAAGATGCCCACTTGCGGCAACACCACGCGATCGCCCAGCTTGAGCGACAGATACATGGCGTTGGCATCGGTGGGTTCCACGCCGACGATGCGCGTTTCGGGGCGCAGTCGTTTGATGTACGACGCGATGCCGCTGATGAGCCCGCCGCCACCCACCGGGATAAAAATCACATCGATCTTGCCAGTGTGTTGGCGCAGCAGTTCCATGCCGATGGTGCCCTGGCCGGCAATCACATACGGATCGTCGTACGGATGCACGAAGGTGGCGCCGGTTTCTTCGGCACGCTGCACGGCCGAGTCATAACAGTCCGAGAACGAATCGCCGATCAACACCACTTCGGCGCCATTGCGCAGCACGGCATCGACTTTGATGCGCGGCGTGGTGGCCGGCATAAAAATGGTGGCCTTGCATTTGAGTACGCGTGACGAGTACGCCACGCCTTGCGCATGGTTACCGGCCGAGGCGGTGACCACGCCGCGCGCCAGTTCTTCTGGCGTCAGCTGCGCCATGCGGTTGTAAGCGCCACGCAGCTTGAACGAGAACACCGGCTGCATGTCTTCGCGCTTGATCAACACCGTGTTGTTAATTCGGCGCGACAGATTCGGCGCCGCGTCCAACGGGGTTTCAATGGCGGCGTCGTACACGCGGGCGGTGAGGATACGTTCTAGATAATCGTGGTCGGTCTCGGGCATGGTGAGGTCAGCGCAGGGTGGGAGTCGGAGGAGTCTTGCATTGTAGCCACAACGCTTGCGCCGAGTCATGGCGCAATCCTTATCCAAATGTGCCGTGACAGTGGCTGGCGTTGTGCGGCCAAACCGGGCCACAATCCGGGCATCGCGATGCCGCCTTATATAGATACTGCTGCCATGCCTCGTTTTTTTGTTGACCATCCGCTGGCGCTGGAAAGCGCATTCAATCTGCCCGAAACCGTGGCGCGCCATGTGCAGGTACTGCGCATGCAGCCGGGCGAATCGATCACGCTGTTTAATGGCCAGGGCGGCGAATACAGCGCCCGCATCAGCCTGATGGGTAAGCGGGAGGTGGGCGTGCTGGTGACGGAGCACCAGCCGATCGAACGCGAATCGGCCATCCACAGCATTTTGCTGCAAGCGGTATCGGCCAATGAGCGCATGGACTTTACCGTGCAGAAAGCCACCGAAGTGGGCGTCACGGAAATCTGGCCGTTCTACAGCCAGTACAGCCAGCAACGCCTGAGTGGCGAACGCGCCGAGCGCCGGCTGGCGCATTGGCAATCGATTGCGCAAGCGGCCTGCGAGCAAAGCGGCCGCACCCGCGTGCCGCAAATCCGCGCGGTGGGCACGCTGGAATCGGTATTGCGCGATCTGCCCGCCGACCTGCTCAAGCTGACGCTGGCCCCCGGCGCGGTCACGCGTTTGCGCGATCTGACCACGCCGGTTACGCACGCCGCCGTGCTGGTCGGGCCCGAAGGCGGCCTGACCGGCGCAGAGGAAATGACTGCGCAGCAAGCCGGGTTTGTCGGCATCCACTTAGGCCCGCGCATTCTGAGAACCGAAACCGCGGGCCAGGCCGTGCTGGCGGTGCTGCAATCCCAATGGGGTGACTGGTAGGCGGCGGCGCGGCCATCAGCGGTTATACTCGCGGTTTGTTTTTTGATGAGTCCGGGCATGAACTCTAGCCGAGCCCTGTATTTCCGCCTGTTAAGAGAAATCCAGCCGTACTGGCCCGTGGTGGCATTGTCGATCTTCTGTCTGGCCGCTGCGGCTGGCGTGGATGTGTATCTGACCAGCTTGCTCAAGCCGCTGGTTGACCAGAATTTGCGTGCCGATTCGTTGGCGCGTTCCGAAGCGTGGGATCTGCCGCTGGAGATTTTTGGCCTGGCCGTGATCCGGCTGGTGACCAACTTTGGCAGCGATTACGGCAGCGCCTGGATTTCGGCGCGCGTGATGTACGACCTGCGCGAAAAGATGTTCAGCCGCTTTCTTAAATTGCCGGTGCGCTATTACGACAAATCGTCGACCGGCGTGCTGGTGTCGCGCGTCACCTATGACGTCAGCCAGATTATGGATGCGGGCGTGCAGGTAATGACCACGCTGGTGCGCGATTCCGTCACCACCGTGTTTTTGCTGGGGCTGATGCTGTACCGCGACTGGCAACTGACCTTGCTGTGTCTGATTCTGATTCCTGGGGTGGCGCTGTCGATCCGCATTGTGGGCCGTCGTCAACGCCGGATTTCGCGCGAGACGCAATCCAGCATGGGCGATATGACGCGCATTCTGGATGAAAGCCTGTCCGGCCAACGCATGGTCAAGATTTTTGGCGGCTTTCGCTTTGAGTTGACGCGGTTTTTGCGCGTCAACAATAGCGTGCGCACGCTGACGGTAAAACGCGCGGCCACGTCGAGCATGAACTCGGGCGTGATCATGTTGCTGATCGGCATCACGCTGGCGTTTATCGTGTATTACGCCAGCCTGCGCGCCCAACAGGGCCAGCTGACGGCGGGTGCGTTTGTGTCGTTTATGGTGGCGATGATGATGATCCAGTCGCCCATCAAGAACATCACCCGCATCAACGAAAGCCTGCATCGCGGCCTGGCGGCGGCTGAAACCGTGTTTGGCGTGCTGGATGAAACCGAAGAACTGGACGACGGCACGCAAGAAATCGGCCGGGCCAAAGGCGCGCTGAAGCTGGACGACGTCAGCTTTGATTACGGCGGCAACAACCGGCCCGCGCTGGACCATGTTTCGCTGGATATCGCGCCGGGCCAGACCGTGGCGCTGGTGGGTAGTTCGGGTAGCGGCAAAACCACGCTGGCCAATTTGCTGCCGCGCTTTTACGAAGCCACCAGCGGCGGCATTACGCTGGATGGCGTGCCGGTTAACCAGTTCCGCATCCATGATCTGCGCCGCCAGTTTGCGATGGTCAGCCAGGATGTGATCCTGTTTAACGATACGGTGGCTGCCAACATCGCTTATGGCGACGCCGCGCCCGATCTGGAACGCATCCGCGCCGCCGCCACCGCCGCCTTCGCGCTCGATTTTATCGAAGCGATGCCGGAAGGCTTTAACACCATGCTGGGCGAAAACGGCGTGCGTTTGTCCGGCGGGCAGCGCCAGCGTCTGGCCATTGCGCGCGCCATCTATAAAGATGCGCCGGTGTTGATTCTGGATGAGGCGACCAGTGCGCTGGATACCGAATCCGAGCGCAAAGTGCAGGCCGCGCTGGAAAACCTGATGCAGGACCGTACCACCATCGTGATCGCGCATCGCTTGTCCACCATCGAAAACGCCGACCGCATTGTGGTGATGAGCCAGGGTCGCATCGTGGAAGCGGGCCGCCATGCCGAGCTGATGGATAAAGGCGGCGCGTATGCGCAAATGCATCGCGTGCAGTTCACCCAGCAGGTGGAAGAAACCGCACCTTAAGTGACGGCGCTAAACACGCTATACAGCTCGGGCTGCGCTACATCACGAATGGTGCGCAGCGCCAGCTGGCGTAACCAGATGCTGGCGCCGTCTTGCTGGTTGCGCGGGTGCCACGCCAGACTGAAATTGCTGATCGGCACCTCAAACGGCACCTCAAACGCATCCAGCACATGCAGATGCCGCTGCACCAGCGGTGTGGGCAAGATGCTCACATAGTCGGTGCGCTGCAAAATCAACGGCACCACGGTGAAATGCTGCACCGACAACGCCACCTGGCGCGTGCGCCCCAGCCGCGCCAGCGCCTCATCGGCAAAGCCATACAGGCCGCCACCATCCTGCGATACCAATATATGTTTGAGCGTGCAGTATTCGTCCACGCTCACCGCCTGGTTGCCGCGCGGATGGCCCTTGCGCTGCGCCAGCACGCAGCCCTGATCCAGCAATAGCAGCGAGCGTACTTGCGGCGGCAGCGTGCGGCTGGAGGCGATGACAAAGTCGATCTCGCCGTTTTCGAGCTGGCTGGCGATGCGGTCGGGTTCCAGATTGTGGAAAGCCAGGCGGATTTTTTCGCCGGCATGCGTGCGCAAGGCTTCGATCAGCGGCAGGCCGATCACGGCGGTGGCGTTGTCGCTGGCGGCGATATGAAACACCTGCTCATGCGTGAGCGGATCAAATTGCGGCCGATGGCTGACCACGCGCGCCAGCGACTGCAGCAAGGGCGCCAGTTCGGCGTGCAATTGCAGACCGCGCGCGGTGGCCACCATGCCACGACCGCGCTCCGCCGGTATCAACAAGGGATCATTAAAGCTCAACCGCAGGCGCGCCAGCTGCGCCGAGAGTGCGGGCTGGCTGAGGTGCAAACGCGCGGCGGCACGCGTGACATTGCGTTCTTCCAGCAAGGCATCCAGCGACACCAGCAGGTTTAAATCCAGGCTGCGCAAATCCATGGGCGTTATGTCAGGTATACGAATAATCCATTATATGGATAGCTGGGCGCTGCGTAGAGTGGCGGCATTGTCTTTCTGATATGACGTCATCATGGCCGAATCTACTCCGACTTCCGCACGCACCGCCGCGCTGTACACGCTGACCGCGGCGTACTTCACCATGGGCACCAATACCATGGCCGCGATTGGCGGCCTGCCCGCCATTGCCCAAGGCCTGCACAGCACGCCCGCGCAGATCGCGCCACTAACGGCGGTGTTTGCGCTGACCTTTGCCATTGCCGCCCCGTTAATCCAGATGCTGTTTGGCCATCTGCCGCGCCGCCGCCTGTTGATAACAGGGTTGCTGGTGGCGATGCTGGGCGCGCTGGCATCCGCCTTGGCGCAGGACGTCGCTACGCTGATGGCGACGCGTGTGCTCACCGCATTGGGCGCGGCGGCCATTGGCCCGGTGGCATCCGCCATCGGCACCACGCTGGTGGCGCGCGAACATCACGGCCGCGCTCTGGCTACCGTGTTTATGGGGATGACGATTGCCTCGGTGGTCAGCCTGCCGCTCACCACCTGGCTGGCCGCGCATGTGGGCTGGCGCGTCATGTTTATGTGCGTGGCGGCGCTCAACGTCAGTACGGCGCTGGCGGTGTTGCTGCTGGTGCGCGATGGTGGCCTGGGTTCGCGCTTGCCTTTGCCCGATCTGGCGCGGCTGTTGCTGCAACCGGGCATTGCCAGCGGCGTGGCGGTGGTGATGTTTGAAATGGGCGGCTTTTTTATTAGCTACACGCTAATTGTGCCGCTGCTGCACGAACACTTCGGCATGGCGCCCGGCGTGCTGGAAATCGCGCTGGTGACGTTTGGCGTGGCGGGCATCCTCGGCAACTTTTTTGCCCGCGCTGCGGCCGACCGCTGGACTGCCGACAAGGCGTTGACGTTAGCGCTGAGCGCACTGGCCATCATCTATCTAAGCGGCTATATGCTGCCGCCGTTTGCCGTTAGCGCCTTTGCGATGCTGATGGCCTGGGCCGTCGCCAACGATCTGTTCATGCCGTCGCAACAGCGCCGCCTGGTGGAACTGGCCCCCGATGCCCGCGCGATGGTGCTGGCGTTGAATGCCTCGGCGCTGTACCTGGGCATGTCGGGCGGCTCGGCGTTGTCAGGCTGGATCGATCATCAATGGGGTACGCGGCCGCTGCTGCTGGCCTCGGCGCTGGCGATGCTGGGTGGACTGGTGGCACTGAAGTGGTCGCGCCAGGCGCAGCGCAACGTGGCGGTGTGCGCCGCTTCCGCCTGATCGGGAACGCGAGCGATGCGCGTAAAAAAACCGGCAGCGTAAAGGTGCCGGTTTTTTCTGGTCCGCCAAGGGACAGGGCGGACTGCGAACGCGCTATCAAGCCGCCGAAATGATCATGTACTTTTGATAGAGCTCTTCTTTGCTCTCTTTCATATCGGGATTGTGCGGAATGCAGTCCACCGGACAGACCTGCTGACATTGCGGCTCGTCGTAGTGGCCGACGCACTCGGTGCACAGGTTGGGGTCAATCTCGTAAATCTCGGCACCTTGCGAGATTGCGCTATTGGGGCATTCGGGTTCGCAGACATCACAGTTGATGCACTCGTCAGTGATCATCAGCGCCATGGCATTCTTCCTTCAAAAACAAGATGTTTGAAACGGGGCCGGATTGTCCCATGTTTATGACAGCTGGGACAACGGCAATACGCCGCTGTTCAGATCGCATCGCCCGACGTGCTGTCCGCCCGCTGCAACAAGCCGCAGCGTACCGCGCCAGCTTTAAGCTCTTTTGACAGCGTCCAGCCGGCCAGATCGGGCCACGCGGCGCATTCCGCATAGACGACGGCGTTCGGCTTTAACCTCGGGGCCAGCTGCGCCAGCACCTGCGCCAGCAGATCGGTGGCAAAGGGCGGGTCCAGAAACACGATATCGAACTGATCAGCGGTGCGGCCCAGCCACGCCAGGGCATCGGCTTGCAACAGATCAACACGTTCGATGCCGATGGTTTTGCGGTTGCTGTCCAGCGCCAGATACACCGGCCGGGCTTTTTCGATCATCACCACGCGCCGCGCATTGCGCGATGCGGCCTCGAAGCCCAGCGCACCGCTGCCGGCAAACAAATCCAGGCAATCCAGCCCGCTCAGATCCTGCCCCAGCCAGTTAAACAACGTTTCGCGCACCCGATCCGGCGTGGGACGTAGGCCGTCTCCGTCAGGAAAATGAATGATGCGCCGCTTGTATTGGCCGCCAATAAGCCGAACCTGGTTTTTGTGCTGTGCCGCCATGCCTTCCCCGCGCTAAAATCGCGCCAAATCAGATATTTTCCGCCATTGCAGGACAAGCGCAAAGCCCATGTTCGATTTTTTCCGCAAGAAACCCAAGCCCGAAACGCCCGCTGCACCCGCAGCGGATGTCACCCCGCAGCCAACGCCACCGCTGGTCGAACCCGAAGTGGCCGCTGTGGTCGAGCCCGGCGCGCCCGTGCAATGGCTGCCGGCCGAAACGCCTGCGCCCGAGGCCGAAGCCGCACCGACGCTGATCATGCCGTCGCCCGATGCCGTGGGCGAGATGCCGACGCTGGTGGTGGCGCAGCCGCAAGACAAGCCCAAGCTAAGCTGGTCCGAACGGCTGAAAGCCGGTCTGGCGCGCACGCGCGACACGCTGGGCAAGAATCTGGCCGGCCTGTTTGGCGGCGGCAAGATTGACGAGGACTTGTACGAAGAACTCGAAACGGTGCTGCTGACCGCCGATATGGGCGTCGACGCCACCACGCAGTTGCTGAAAGACGTGCGCAATCGCGTGTCGCTGCGCGGTCTTAAAGATGCGTCCGAACTGCGCGTGGCGCTGAAAGAAGCGCTGCTGGAGCTGATCCAGCCGCTGGAAAACCCGCTGGTGATCGACGCCAACAGTCCCAAGCCGTTTGTGCTGATGGTGGCGGGCGTTAACGGCGCGGGCAAAACCACCAGCATCGGCAAACTGGCCAAGTATTATCAAAGCCAGGGTCTGAGCGTGTTGCTGGCCGCAGGCGATACCTTCCGTGCCGCCGCGCGCGAGCAGCTGGTGGTGTGGGGCGAGCGCAATGGTGTGCAGGTGATTGCGCAAGAATCGGGCGATGCCGCCGCCGTGGCGTTTGATGCCGTCAACGCCGCCAAGGCGCGCAAAGTGGACGTCATCATTGTGGATACCGCAGGCCGTTTGCCCACACAGCTGCATTTGATGGATGAAATCCGCAAGGTTAAACGCGTGGTGCAAAAGGCTGACCCCACCGCACCGCACGAAGTGATGCTGGTGCTGGACGCCAACACCGGCCAGAACGCGGTTAGCCAGGTCAAGGCGTTTGACGATGCGTTGGGCCTGACCGGTCTGGTGCTGACCAAGCTGGATGGCACGGCCAAAGGCGGCGTGATTGCAGCTATTGCCAAGCAACGCCCGGTGCCGGTACGTTTCGTGGGCGTGGGCGAAACCATTGATGATTTGCGCCCGTTTACCGCCAAAGATTATGTGGACGCGCTGTTTGAATAAACCCGGTTGGATATCGACCAGCGCCCCGTTCCGATCACCTTGCACGGACAGCCGATGATCCAGTTTCAGCAGGTCACCAAGCGTTATCCGGGTGGCTTTGATGCCATCAAACAACTGAGTTTTGAAATCCAGGACGGCGAACTGGTCTTCCTGGCGGGCCATTCGGGCGCGGGCAAATCCACGTTGCTGAAGCTGATTGCCGGCATCGAACGCCCCACAGCGGGCTCGGTGCTGGTCAACAACCAGAATCTGGCGCGCATGCGCCGCGCGTCTTTACCGTATGTGCGCCGTCATATCGGGCTGATTTTTCAGGATCACAAAATCCTGTTTGATCGCAGCGTGTACGACAACGTGCGGCTGCCGCTCGATATCATCGGCTTTGGCCATCAGGAAGGGCATCGCCGGGTGCTGGCCGCGCTGGACAAGGTGGGGCTAAGCGGCAAAGACAAGCTCAATCCGGTCAGCCTGTCGGGCGGCGAGCAACAACGGCTGTGCATTGCGCGCGCCGTAGTACACCGGCCGTCCATCTTGCTGGCCGATGAACCCACTGCCAACCTGGATCGCGATTACGCCCAGGACATCCTGCAGCTGTTCAAATCCTTCCACCAGGTGGGCGTGACGCTGGTGATCTCGGCGCACGATGAAAACCTGATGGCCGACTACGGTCGCCGTATCCTGCGCCTTAAAAACGGCCAGTTCACCGCGTGAGCCCACGATGAAACACTGGATACGACTGAATCTGATTGCGCTGAGTCGCACCTTGGGCGCCATGCTGCGGGCACCGTTTACCAGCTTGCTTAATCTGCTGGTGATCGGGATTGCGGCGGCGTTTCCGCTTGGCTTCTATTTATTGATAGCGAGCGCACAAAGCGTCACCGCGCGTTTGCCGGTGGAGCCGCAGCTCTCGGTTTATCTGCGCGTCAGCGCGGGCACGCCAGAAATCGAAGCGCTCAAACAAAAGCTCAAAACCGATCCGCGCTTGTCGGCCAGCCGTTTTGTCGGCAAAGACGAGGCGCTGAAGCAGATGCAGGCTGGCCTGGGCGGCACCGATCTGCTGGCTGGCCTGACTGATAACCCGCTGCCCGATGCTTTTGTATTGACCGCGCGCACCGACGTGCCCGCCGAGCAGCTTGAAGCACTCAAGAACGAACTGACCACGCAGTCGGCGGTGGAGCAAGTGCAACTGGATTCGGCGTGGGCGCATCAGCTGCAACAACTGATCGCTGCAGGCATGGCACTGTTGCAGGTGGTGGTCGTGCTGCTGGCCGTGGCGCTGGTGCTGATTACCGGCAACGCCATCCGTCTGCAGATCGTCATCCGTAGGGATGAGATCGAAGTCGCCAAGTTGATTGGTGCCACCGATGCTTTTATTCGTAGACCGTTCGTCTACTTTGCCGCACTGCAGGGCATATTGGGCGGTCTACTGGCGTGCGGCATCGTGGCAGGTGCACGCAGCTGGCTCAATCCATCGGTGCTGGCACTGGCGCAAAGCTACGGTCAACCCTTTGCATTGGCGCGCCCGGATTGGCTGCTGGCGGCGATTACGCTGGCGGTGACCACGGTGCTTTGCCTGGTCGGCGCGCTGATCGCTGTCAGCCGACATCTACGTCAATTTCGGTAGTTGCCTGATAAAACCCTGATAAACAAAGGGTTATATTCGGGGCATGTGGTAGTTGATAGCTATCGCCTGTATAAAAAATATTGCCGTGCAACATAGGGTTTCGTGTGCTTGAATTCACGACTGAACTTTTTAGTTCGGTTAGCACTCTGAGGTTCGGAGTGCTAATATCCAGCGTCGTCGTTTGAAACGACGCCGATAAAGACAGGAGAATCACATGGCCCATAGCGTTGCACTGCCCGTTATCACTGGTGGCGACAGCATTGAAAGCTACGTACAGCGCGTCAATGCCGTACCGATGCTGACCCACGAGCAAGAGGTGGATCTGGCAACCCGCTACGCCCATGAGAATGATCTTGAAGCCGCCGGCCAGCTGGTGTTGTCCCATCTGCGTGTGGTGGTCTCGATCGCTCGGGGTTACGCAGGTTACGGACTGCCACAAGCCGACCTGATCCAGGAAGGCAACATCGGCTTGATGAAAGCGGTCAAACGCTTTGAACCCACTCGCGGCGTACGCTTGTACTCGTTTGCCGTGCACTGGATCAAAGCGGAAATCCACGAATACATACTGCGCAACTGGCGCCTGGTGCGGATTGCTACCACCAAAGCGCAGCGCAAACTGTTTTTTAATCTGCGTTCCATGAAGGCCGGCTTTGCCGCGCTGACCCACGCTCAGGCCAAAGAAATTGCCGATGATCTGGGGGTCAAGCCGGAAGAAGTGCTGGAAATGGAAACGCGCATGAGCGGCCAGGATATTGCGTTGATGGCCGATGACAGCGATGACGATGGCTACGCGCCGATCGACTGGCTGGCCGATTCGGATAACGAACCGACCCAGCAGCTGGAACGCCGCGCCTACGACACGCTGCAATCCGACGGCATTCTGCACGCGCTGGATTCGCTGGATCCGCGCAGCCGTCGCATTATCGAAGCCCGCTGGTTGGGTGACGATGGCAGCACCACGCTGCACGAACTGGCCGCCGAATTTAAGGTTTCGGCCGAGCGTATTCGCCAGATCGAAGCCAAAGCGCTACAAAAAATGAAAGTGGCGCTGGAACCGGCTGACGCCTGAGCGTATGCAAAGTGGTAAGAAAAGGGCACCCTCGGGTGCCTTTTTTTACGAGTGAATATGGAGTAGTGTCAGAAAAGTTCTTATTTTTTCGTAATCTACTCAAGTTGTTGGACCAGCCTCCGATAGAGAAGGTAAGCAACCCGATCTAAAAGGAAGAACGCGTATGGATATTGTTACTCCGGTCCCGACTCAAACGGGCACGCTGGGCGCCTCGGCGATTGCCGATAGCACCGGGGGCAGCGTGCGCACGCCTTATCGTCCCCAGAACGTGCGAGCCGCCTATGCACAGCCTCCCGCTCCGGCCTGGAACGGCGAAGAGCGCCGCAGAGGTGAAGACCGCCGCCTGAAGCAATCACGGCGGCAAGAGCAGGTGACCACGCCGCTGAATACGCGCGCCGGGCAAGATCGCCGCCGCCAGGGTCGTCGCGCGGATGACCTGCCGGATCGCGTTTCGCTCTCTATCCTGGCCTGAGCGGCCCGCGGCCGCATCAGCACACGCCAGTCGCCGCCCGGCCCCGCACTATTGTCACCGGCCAGCCGCGGTTAATGCGGCATCCAGCGCGCCCAGCTTGCGCTGCATCCACGCTTCATCAAACCAGTCTGCGCGCTCGATATGCCAGACATCGTCCAGCACGCTGAATAACAGCCGCCGCGTCGCATAGCCCGCGTGCAGGGGATAGCTCGCCAGATAAGCGTCGTATAGACCCAGCTGCGGCCCGCCATCGGCCAGATGAAACACATCCAGCTCACGATGGCTAAAGCGGCTACGGCCCGGGTCCAGCACTGCCGTTAATGCGCCAGTCTGGGCATCGGCCAGAAAATTACCCGGATGCGGATCGTCATGAATCAGGCTGGGGGTATCGTCGGCCAGCGCATCCAGCAACGGCCGAGCTCGCCGCCAGGCGTGGGCCACCGCAGCGGCCAACCAAGCTGCCGTTTTTTCCGGATGTGCGGCCAGCCACGCCTGCCGCGCCGCCACAAACGCGGCATACGCATCCGTAAAGGTGGCATAGCGCGCGCCATCCACGTCCTCAAAATAAGTGGCTGATTGCCCATGCCATTGCGCTAACGCCGCAGTCGCGTCGGCGTTAAAGCGGATGCGCGCGGTGGGCTCAGTCAACTGGTCCGGGTTAATGCCGGGCAGCCAGCTCAATGCCAACACCTCATGCGTTTCGACCGAACCCTGTCCGATGACGCCGGGCAATGGCGCCACCGAGCAAGCAGCCAAGCGCGCCAGTGCGTCGATCTCGGCCTGGCGATGACCGCGCTGCTTGAATACCTTGAGCACGCACACGGGGCCATCGGTCGCGCTAGCGAGATACAGCCGTGCATAAAAGCCCTCGACCAAGGGCGCGACGGCCACCGGTTTCGCGACCAAGGCCGCCGCAAAGCGTGCCAACGCATCCATCTGCATCTCGTCCGCTCCCCACCTTAAATGCCGATAACGAGCATCAGCTTAAGCGCTCACACGCAACAAAAAGCCCGGCGGCGGAAGCACTCCGCAGGCCGGGCAAACTGGCGCTCGGCAGCAAGCCCGGCGCCACGGTGTCGATCAAACTCAGCGTAGATCGCGCACCACCGCCAGCAGCGGCGTCAGCACCGATACGCCAAACTGTGCGCTGCGTTCGCCATTCCAGCCCACATCAGGCACCGGCAGGTTGGCGGTGTCTTTAAACGGCATCTCGATGGTGAACGCCAGGCAATCAAAGCGATCGCCCACCCAGTTGGTGGCCATGGTCAGCGTTTCCGGGCCAAAGCGGCCGTCGCCATAACCGTGCTCGACCTGGAAGTCCGGGCTGGCAGCAAGCCAGGCGGCTTTGAAGGTGGCGCTCAGCGCGCGTTGGCGTTCCGAGAACGAAGGATTGTCCTGACAACCCGCCACAAAGTTATGCGGAATCGATTCGTCGCCATGCACATCGAGGAAGGCATCCACGCCGGTCTGTTCCATGGCATTGCGCACCAGCAGTACCTCGGGGCTGGTTTCGATGCTGGGGGCAAACCAGGCACGGTTGAGGTTGGTGCCCGCTGCATTGGTGCGCAGATTGCCGCGTACACTGCCGTCCGGATTCATATTGGGCACGATGTAGAACACCGCTTCGGTCAGCAATTTGCGCGCGACGGCATGATGCGGATCCAGCAGGGCGCTGACCAGACCTTCGGCAAACCACTCGGCCATGGTCTCGCCCGGATGCTGGCGCGCGATGATCCAGATTTTTTTCTTGCCCGCAGCGGGCGTACCCACGCGCAGCAGGTCCAGCGGACGGCCATCCACGGTCTGGCCCAGCTCTTGCACCACGGCTTCGCCGGTCACTTGCGCATGGCCCAGCGTTTGCAGATGGCGCTCAAACGAATACGGCTCAAAGTAGGCGTAATACACCGAATCGCGTTGCGGCTGATGGCGGATGGTCAGCACGCCATTTTCATAACTGGTGGGCACGGTAAACCACTCCACGCCGTCGTACGAGGCGCGCGCCGCGTAATCAGTCCAGCCGCCCGGATACGCTGATTGCCCGGCGTTTTCGATATGCATCACGCATTCGCGAAACGCCGTGCCCGCCAGGCGGAAATGAAACCACTGGCGCAGCGGCGCCGCGTTATCGGCGCGCAGGTTTAGACGGATATGGGACGGGTCTTCCAGCGAAATTACGTCAATCGCGCCGGAATCAAATGCGGTGGAAATCGTCAGCATGGTGGTGTGCCTGGGTGGGGTTACACGGGCCGCCGCTGGCTTTGTGGGCTTGGCGACGGCATAAACAATCGGTGCGGGAATGCTCAACCCGCCAGCAGTTTGCCTGGGTTCATCAGCTTGTGCGGATCAAGTGCGTGTTTGATGGTGCGCATCAAATCCAGCTCCACGTCGCTACGGTATTGCGGCAGCAGATCACGCTTGAGCTGGCCGATGCCATGTTCGGCCGAAATGGTGCCGCCGTGGCGCTGCACGATCTCGTACACCACTTCATTGATGCGCGGCTCGTGCTGATACGCGGCGTTGGTCACGTCATCAAGAAACACGTTGTAATGCAGATTGCCGTCGCCCAGATGGCCAAACGCAATGATATCCGCGCCAGGTAGGGCGGCGTGCAGCGCGGCTTCGGCTTCTTGCAGAAACTGCGGAAACGCCGAGGTCGGCACGCCAATATCCTGTTTGATGCTGACGCCTTTGCGCTTCTGCGCCTCGGGCACCGCCTCACGCAGCGCCCAGAAATCGGCGGCGTCGCTACGCGAGGTGGCAATCAGCGCCTCGTCCGCACCTTCGTCCAGCAGGGCTACGCCAAAGCGCGTCAGCAGATCGTCATCGGTGCCGCCATCGGACACCTCGGCCAGCACGCTCCATTCGGGCAGCTCGGCAAACGGCTTGGGCAATTCGGGGCAATATTGCGCCAGCAATTGCCAGCAGCGGCGCGACAGCAATTCAAATGACGTAACACGATCGCCCAGCCGATGCTGCAAGCCGCGCAGCAAATCCACCGCGCCTTGCGGATTGGCCACCGGCACCAGCGCCGTGGCCTGCGCCGTGGGCAGCGGAAACAGTTTGAAAGTAGCGCGCGTAATAATCCCGAGTGAGCCTTCGCCCGCAATAAACAATTGCTTGAGGTCGTAACCAGTATTGTCTTTGCGCAAACCGCGCAGGCCATTCCAGATGCGGCCATCGGCCAGCACCACCTCCAGGCCCAGCGTCAGATCGCGCATATTGCCGTAGCGCAGCACATTAAGCCCGCCCGCGTTGGTGCCCAGCGCACCGCCCACGCGGGCCGAACCTTTGGCGCCCCAATCGGCGGCAAACAGACGGTCGGCCTCGCGCGCGGCGTTTTGCAGATCGGCGATGATGGCGCCCGCTTCGGCGGTAATGGTGTTGTTGCCTACATCCACGTCCAGCACGCGGTTCATGCGTTCCAGCGCGATCACCACGGCGTGGCCGCTTTCGTCGGGCGTGGCCGCGCCGCACAGGCTGGTGTTACCGCCCTGCGGCACCATGGGCACGCCATGCGCTGCGCATAGTTTGACGATGGCGGCCACTTCTTCGGTATTGCGCGGGCGCAGCACCGCCAGATTGCGGCCGTGATATCGGCGGCGGCCGTCGATCATATAACCCTCGGTGGCCGCGCCAGTCAGGATGCCGGCGGGGTCGAGGATTTCGGACAAGGCGTGCAGCAGATCGGTCATGGCAGGCTCGAAGCGGGGTTATCGGTCAACCGCAAAAGCGGCTACAGCAAAAGCCAACGGCAGCTACATCACTGTAGCTGCCGTCGTGGGGTTCAGCCGGTCAGACCGGCGCCGGCACCAGCCAGAAATCCTGGCGCTGGGCGTGGTGCGTAATCACCCGTTCGTATTGCGCCGGATCTTTGGCGTAGGTCATTTCGCCGGTGGCGGGCTTGTAAAAGTCGAGCAAGCGCGAAGTCCAGAAGCGTAGTGCCGCGCCGCGCAAAATCACCGGCCATGCCGCAAATTCGTTGGCTTCCAGCGGGCGCACGCTCTGGTAGGCCTGCAGCATCGCCTCGGCGCGCGCGCGGTCGATATCGCCATCGTCTGTGCGGCACCAGTCGTTAAGCGCAATCGCCAGGTCGTACAGCAGCGCGTCGTTGCAGGCGTAATAGAAATCGATGAAACCACCGATGCGGTCGCCATCCAGCAGCACATTGTCGCGGAACAGATCGGCGTGGATGACGCCTTGCGGCAGCGTTGTATAGTCCTGGCGCAATTGCAGATCCACTTCGGCCTGCAAGCGCGCGGCGGTGTCGGCGTCCAGGTATTGCATGACTTCGGCGGCGGTATCGGCCCACCATTGCACGCCGCGCGGATTGGGCATGTGCGCCGGATAGCTGCGGCTGGCCAGATGCATTTGCGCCAGCATCTCACCCACTTGCGCGCATTGCGCCACATTGGGCTCATCCACCACGGTGCCAGGCAGACAGGGCACCAGCAGGGTGGGGCGACCATTCAGCGTGTCGGTGTATTGGTCGTCGATATTGGCAATGGGCGCCGCCACCGCAATGCCGTGATGCGCCAGATGCGCGGTCAGATTGACGTAGTAAGGCAGGTCGCTGCTTTGCAGGGCTTCAAACAAAGTCAGCACATAGCGACCATGGGTGGTGGTCACAAAGTAATTGGTATTGGTAATCCCGGCAGCAATGCCTTTAAGGTCAACCAATTGCCCGATGTAATAACGCTTTAAAAACGGCGCCAGATCGTCGGGCGTTACGGTGGTAAAAACGGACATGCTGTAAACCTGTGCCTGGAGTTGCGGCGCTACTGACCGGTAGTGCAAACGGATTGAACCACGAGACCCCGGGGCTGACCGCGCCGCTCATGACAGGCTTGGGGAAGGGGCGCCAGCGGATGGCTGGGGCTGACCTGATAAGGCAATGCCGGGGTTGCCCGCCGGCATTGTTTCAAACCCGCTATCAGAATTCAACCAGAACCCAGCGCGGCGGCGCCAGGTTGTCACCGCCCAGATCGCCTGATTCACTAAAACGGCCGTTGCCTTCCCGGTCGACCATGTAATACGGCGCGCCCACCTTGGGCGTTACTTTCATCATGTACAGCTTGCCGTGCATACGATATTCGGTAACGGTGGAATCGGGTTTTTCAATGATGCGCACTTCGGGTTGTTCGGCGGCCTGCACCGGGCTGTCGGTGGCGGGCATCGGCGGCGGCGGTGGCGCTTCGGGTTCAGTCTTGCCGTTGCTGGGGGCCGCGGCCTGGGCAAAACCCGCCAGCAAAGCCAGCAGGGGGACTAATTTGATGAGGGGGCGCATGAGCGTTTCTCCTTGGGCACTTTTTTGTTGTGGGTGCTCTGCAAATAACGGTTAAAGACGCGGTGCGGATTACGCTGGTCCGATCCGCGGAGTCCATCGTCGCTTAGAGCGAGAACTGCATCTCGCGTTCGGCGGGCGACATTTCAAAACCACGCGTCTCATAAAAATCAAAAATGGCGTTAACGACTTGTTCTGGCTCGTCGATCACCTGGATCAGGTTCATATCGTGGGCGGCAATCATGCCTTCGTTAACCAGCGTGGTTTTAAACCACTCGACCATACCGCCCCAGAAACTGCTGCCCATCAGAATCACCGGAATCTTGCGAGTCTTGCCAGTCTGGATCAGCGTCAGCGCTTCGCTTAGCTCGTCCAGCGTGCCAAAGCCACCGGGCATCACCACATAAGCCGTGGCGTGTTTGACAAACATCACCTTGCGCGCAAAAAAGTGACGAAAGCTCTGGCTGATGTCCTGATACGGATTGCCGCTTTGCTCATGCGGCAACTGGATATTCAAACCCACCGATGGGCTCTTGCCCTCAAACGCGCCTTTGTTAGCCGCTTCCATAATGCCAGGGCCACCGCCCGAGATCACCGCAAAGCCGGCATCAGATAACAAGCGGGCCAGTTGTTCGGTCAGCTTATAATACGGGTGGCTCACCGGCGTACGGGCCGAGCCAAAGATCGAAACAGCGGGCTGGATCGGCTGTAACCGTTCGGTGGCTTCAACAAATTCCGCCATGATTTCAAACACGCGCCACGACTCGCGGGTGCGCCATTGCTGCAGGTCTTCTGTGGCCGTGGACGGGTCAGAATACTGCGGCAGCTTGTCTTTCAAGCTCATGATCGTATCTTTTGATGTTTGTGAATAAAGCCGGGCGGCGAGGGCGTCGTCCGGTTTCCAGTATAAGAGGGTTTGCCCTGATGCCCAGGCTTTTGCTCATTGACGGTTCGTCTTATCTGTACCGCGCTTTTCATGCGATCCGCGAACTGTCGGCCCCCGATGGCACGCCCACCAACGCCATCTACGGCTTTGTGAACATGCTGCGCAAACTGCGCCAGACCACGCCAGCCGATTACATCGCCTGCGTGTTTGACGCCAAAGGCAAAACGTTCCGCGACGATATCTACCCCGAATACAAAGCCCAGCGCCCGCCGATGCCGGACGAACTGCGCTCGCAAGTGGAGCCCATCCATGCCGCCGTGCGCGCGTTTGGCGTGCCGATTCTGTGCGTGGATGGCGTTGAGGCCGATGACGTCATCGGCACGCTGGCGCTGGTGGCCTGCACCCAGGGTATCGAAACTATCCTCTCCACCGGTGACAAGGATATGGCGCAGCTGGTTAACGGTTGCGTACGCATCGAAAACAGCATGACCGAAGAAGTGCTGGACGAAGCCGGTGTGCTGGCCAAGTTTGGCGTGCGGCCCGATCAGATCGTCGATTATCTGACGCTGGTGGGCGATACCGTCGACAACGTGCCCGGCGTGCCCAAATGCGGCCCCAAGACCGCAGCCAAATGGCTGGCCGAATATCAGACGCTGGATAACCTGGTGGCCAATGCCGACAAGATCGGCGGCGTGGTCGGGCAAAACCTGCGCGATACGCTGGCGTGGCTGCCCACCGGCCGCAGCCTGGTCACCATCAAATGCGATGTCGACCTGACCCAGGAACTGCCCAACCAGCTGCTCGACCTGGCCCCCACGCACGAAGACTGGCACACGCTGCTGGAAATGTTCCGCCGCTACAACTTCCGCACCTGGCTGCGCGAGGCCGAAACCCGCATCGCTGATGGCGCGGGCGTATTGCCGGGCACCGAAGCCGTGGCCGCGCCGGTCAGCAAGGTGGAGCGCCATTACGAGGCCATCCGCACGCCCGAACAACTGGCCGCCTGGCTGACCAGAATCCACGATGCCGACGTGGTGTCGGTGGATACCGAAACCACCAGCCTTGATCCGCTGCGCGCGCGCATCGTCGGCATTTCGATTGCGATTGCGCCGGGCCAGGCCGCCTATCTACCGCTGGCGCACCGGGGCACCGCCGCCGCCGACCAGTTGCCGTTTGATGAAACACTGGCGCAACTCAAACCGTGGCTGGAATCGCCCACCCACAAAAAGCTGGGGCAGAACCTTAAATACGATCAGCACGTGTTTGCCAACCACGGCATCACGCTACGCGGCGTGGCCGATGACACGCTGTTGATGTCCTATGTGCTGGCCAGCCACGAACGCCACAATCTGGACGACCAGGCCGAGCGCGAACTGGGCGAAACCACCATCAAATATGAAGATCTGTGCGGCAAAGGCGCCAAGCAGATCGGCTTTGATGAAGTCGCCATCGAACAAGCCACCGATTACGCCGCCGAGGATGCCGATATCGCGCTGCGCCTGGCCGCCGCGCTGCAAGAACGACTGGCGCAAGAACCGCGGCTGGAAGCGCTGTATCGCGATATCGAATTGCCGGTGCGCGATGTGTTGTTCCAGATGGAACGCACCGGCGTGCTGCTGGATGCGCAATTGCTCAGCAAGCAAAGCCATGAGCTGGGCTTGCGCTTGATCTCGCTGGAACAGCAAGCCTACGAACTGGCTGGCATGCCGTTCAACCTGGGCAGTCCCAAGCAGATTGGCGAAATCTTTTTTGAAAAGCTCGGCCTGCCGGTGACCAAAAAAACGCCGAAAGGCGCGCCGTCCACCGATGAAGATGTGCTGCAAGAACTGGCCAAGGATTTTCCGCTGCCCAAAGTGCTGCTGGAACATCGCAGCCTGTCCAAGCTGAAATCCACCTATACCGACAAGCTGGGCAGCATGCTCAACCCGGCTACCGGCCGCGTGCACACCAGCTTTAACCAGACCGTGGCGGTGACGGGGCGGCTGAGTTCCAGCGACCCCAATCTGCAGAACATCCCGATCCGCACCGCCGAAGGCCGGCGCATTCGCGAGGCGTTTATTGCGCCGCCGGGGCACAAGATTATCTCGGCCGATTATTCGCAGATTGAGTTGCGCATCATGGCGCATCTGTCGGGCGATGAAGCGCTGCTGAAGGCGTTCCAGGAAGGCATGGACGTACACCGCGCCACCGCCGCCGAAGTATTCAGCGTGATGCCGATCGAGGTGTCGCCGGAACAGCGCCGTTATGCCAAGACCATCAACTTTGGTCTGATCTACGGCATGAGCGCCTTTGGCCTGGCGCAATCGCTGGAAATTGAACGCAGCGCCGCGCAGAACTATATCGACCGTTACTTTGGGCGTTTTCCCGGTGTGGCCGCATATATGGAACGCACCCGCGCCGAAGCGCGGCAGCGCGGCTTTGTCGAAACCGTGTTCGGCCGCAAGCTGTGGCTGCCCACCATCAAGGCCGCCAACCCGATGCAACGCGCCGGGGCCGAACGCGCCGCGATCAACGCGCCGATGCAAGGCACCGCCGCCGACCTGATCAAACTGGCGATGCTGGCCACCAACGACTGGCTGAGCAGCGGCACGCTCAGCAGCCGCCTGGTGTTGCAGGTGCACGATGAACTGATACTGGAAGTGCCCGATGCCGAAGTGGCGCTGGTGCAGGAACAATTGCCCAAGATCATGGCCGACGTGGCGGCGCTGAAGGTACCGTTGGTGGCCGATGTCGGCATCGGCCTTAACTGGGATCAAGCCCACTGACCCATAGGGTGGGTCTCGACCCACCACTCAAAGGCGCATGCCTGTGCTGTGGCGGTTGCTATGAATTCCTTACGGCGTTCAAACCTGGGGCCGTGCTGCGCCATGTGCCCATGGCTTTGAACGGTGGGACCAGGCGCCCCCGTCCGGACCCACCCCATAACTCTGTGATTTGAAAAGATGACCACTACCGCTCCTACCCGTCTCGTCATCGCCACGCGTGAAAGCCCGCTGGCGCTGTGGCAAGCCCACCATATCCGCGACCGTCTGCTGGCGCTGTACCCCGGCCTGACGGTTGAGCTGCTGGGTATGACCACGCAGGGCGATCGCATTCTCGATGTCACCCTCAACAAAATCGGTGGCAAGGGCCTGTTTGTTAAAGAACTCGAAACCGCGTTGCAGGATGGCCGCGCCGATCTGGCCGTGCACTCGATGAAAGATGTGCCGATGGTGCTGCCGGAAGGTTTTGCCATGGCCGCCGTGGCGGAGCGCGAATCGCCGTTTGACGCCTTCGTCTCGAATACCTACGCCGCCGTGGCCGACTTGCCCGCCGGCGCGGTGGTGGGCACCTCCAGCCTGCGCCGTGAAAGCCAGCTGCGCGCACGCTTTCCGCATCTGGTCATCAAGCCGTTGCGCGGCAATATCAACACGCGGCTGCGCAAACTGGACGAAGGCGAATACGACGCCATCATCCTCGCCGCCGCCGGCCTGATCCGCCTGGAGATGGGCGAGCGCATCCGCGCGCTGATGAGTGCCGAAGACAGCCTGCCCGCACCGGGCCAAGGCGCGCTGGGCATCGAAATCCTGGCCAGCCGCGATGATCTGAAAGCGTTGCTGGCCCCGCTGAACCACGCCGCCACTGCCGCATGTGTGGAAGCCGAGCGCGCGGTGTCGCGTCGCCTGGGCGGTTCTTGCCAGGTGCCGCTGGGTGCGTTTGCCGAAGATGATGATGGCTTTTTGCGCCTGCGCAGCTTTGTCGCCAGCCCCGATGGCAGCGATATCGTCTATGCCGAAGCCAATGGCTCGCGCGCGGCGGCCGATGGCCTGGGCAACCAGGTGGCCGATCTGCTGCTGACCGAGGGCGCGGCCGAAATCCTTAAAACGCTGGGCCAATAAGCGATGTCGTTGGCGCTGCAAGGTCGCCGCCTGTGGGTTACCCGGCCGCAAGCGCAGGCCGACCCGCTGTGCGACCTGTTGCAGCAAGCGGGAGCCACCCCGGTGCGCCTGCCGCTGCTGCAAATCCTGCCGCCGGAAGACCCGCAGGCTTTGCACGCGGCGCTGGCGCGATTGGGCGACTACGCCGTGGCCATCGCCATCAGCCCCTCGGCGCTCGATGCCGTGTTTACGCAGCTGGGGGAGCAAGCCTGGCCCGCCGACGTACCGTTGGCGGTGGTCGGCCCCGGTAGCGCCCGCCGCGCGCGCGAACTCGGTTTGCGCGACGAGCAGATCATCTGCCCGGCTACGCAATTTGATAGTGAAGGCCTGCTGGCCGAAGCCGCCTTTGCGCCTGATGTGATCCAGGGCCAGCGCGTGCTGATCTTGCGCGGCAATGGCGGGCGCGAACTGCTGGCGCAAACATTGATCGCTCGCCGGGCACTGGTCGATATCGTGTCGGCTTATCGCCGATTGCCACCGCAGCTTGATGCCGCCACACTGGCGCGTCTGCTGGACGCCGGTTGCGATGGCATCATCGTTTCCAGCTCCGAAGCCGCGGCTTACCTGTTTACGCAGTCTGGAGCCGCGCTTGTCCAGCGGCTACAATCCATGCAGTATTTCACGCCACACCCGCGCATTGCCGCTGTCCTGGCGCACCATGGCGCCAGCCGGCACGTGCTGACCGAAGCGGGGGACCAAGGCATCGTGAACACGCTGTGCCGTCATTTCAACAGGACGCCATGACTCTGGAACAAGATTCTCTCTCGGCTGCCTTTACGCCGAACACCGCGCCCCGGCGCTTTGGCCCGCCGCAAGTGGCACTCGTGCTGGGTGGCCTGGCGCTGATCGCCGCTGCGGGCGCATTTATCTATGAGCAACAGCAAACCGCCGCGCTAAAAGACCATCTGGCGGCGCAACTGGCCGTGCAAACCCAGCGCGCCAACGAAGCGCAAGCGGCCTTCACCGCATCGCAAACGCGGTTGCGCACGATGGAACAAGAGCTGGCGCTGCTCAGCGCGCATGATCAGCAGGCGCAGGGCCAACAGGCCACGCTCAACAATCTGTACGACAGCCTCACCCGTACCGAAACCCAACGCGCGCTGGCCGATATCGAACAAACGCTCACCGCCGCCAGCCAGCAACTGCAACTGGCCGGGGGCGTTGACGCCGCGCTGGTGGCGCTTAACAGCGCCGACCAGAAGCTGCTGGAGCTGAACAAGCCCGAACTCATCACTGTGCGCCAGGTGCTCAGCAAAGATATCGAGAAGCTGAAAACCCTGCCGTCGCTCGATATCGTCGGCATGACCGCGCAACTGGATAGCGTGATGGAAACGCTGGACCGTCTGCCGCTGGCCATCGACACCCATCCCATCGTGCCGCCGGGCAACCAGCCCGCCACGCGCGGCGCAGTCAGCGACTTTGGTAGCGAAGTCTGGAACGAGCTGAAGCAACTGATCGTCATCCGCCGCATGGACAAGCCCGACGCCGTGCTGCTGTCGCCGGACCAGGCTTTCTTTTTGCGCGAGAACATCAAGCTGCGTTTGCTGGATGCGCGCAGCGCCTTGCTGCGCCACGATCAGAAGTCATACAGCGCCGACCTGGCCGCTGCGCAAAGCTATCTGCAACAGTATTTTGATAACAGCGCGGCCAACGTCAAAGAAGTGCAGGCGCGCCTGAAGCAGCTGGCGCAAGCGTCTTTGACGCTGACGCTGCCCACGCTCGACACCAGCCTGGCCGCCGTGCGTAATGCGCGGGCCGTGGCGGAAAGGGCCAAGCCGTGAAGATATTGATCTGGCTGGTTGCGCTGTTTGCGCTTGCGGTCGGTGTGACGTTGTTTGCGCAACTCAACACCGGTTACGCGCTGTTGTTTGTGCCGCCGTGGCGCATCGAAATTTCCATCAACGTATTTATCCTGCTGGTGGTGCTCACCGTGGTGATCGTGTACGCGATCACCCGCGTGGTGGCCGAGCTGGGCGGCTTGCCCACGCGCGTGCGCAAGTATCGCGAACGCCAGCGGCTGGATGCTTCGATCAAGCTGGAGCGCGAAGCGCGCATTGCGTTTTTTGAAGGCCGCTATCAACGCGCCGAACGCCTGGCCGCCGAGGCGCTGGCGCTAAGCACCGCGCAGGATGCGATTGCGGTAAACGGTTTGCTGGCCGCGCGTTCCGCCCATGCGATGCGCGACTTTGCGCGCCGCGACAAGCACTTTGCCGATCTCAAGCAAAAGCTGGGTGGCCCGCAAAAGCTGGCGCTGGCCATGAATATGGCCGAGCTGTATCTGGATGAGCGCCGCTATGCCGACGCCGATGTCGCCATTGCCGAAGCGCGGGCGATTTCGCCCAAGCTGACCGCGGCCATGCGGCTGGAATTGCGTTTGCGCCAGCGCGAAGACGATCCGCAAGCGGTGCTGCAACTGGTGGACCAGTTGTCGCGCTCCGAAGCGCTGGACGCCGCCCAGGCGAGCCGTATCCGCGTCCAGGCGCAGCTGTCTTTGCTGTCCAGTGTGCCGATGTCGCTGGCGGAGCTGAAAGTGTGGTGGAGCAAGCTCAGCGCCGACGACAAACAAGCGCCGGCGATTGTGTTGGCGATGGTCGACCAACTGGTGGCGCACGATGCGCCGGAAGACGCCCGCCGCATCATCGAAGAAGCACTGGCGCTGCAGTGGTCGCCCGAGCTGGTCGAACGCTATGGCCGTCTGCATCTGCCCGCCGAAGCGCGCGTACAGCAACTGCAACTGGCGGAAACCTGGCTGCACACCCGTCCCAACGATTACCAGCTGCTGCTGACGCTGGGCCGTTTGTGCCACGCACGCAGCTTGTGGGGTAAAGCGCAGAACTACCTGGAAGCCTGCCTGGCCGTCGAAAAAACCGCACTGGCGCACGCCGAACTGGCCAGCTTGCTGGAACAGCTCGACCGCCACGAAGAAGCCGCGCGCCACTACCGCGCAAGCCTCGAACTGGCGCTGGGCCACTAACCCACGGGGTGGGGCCCGCCGCTCCACCCACGTTTACCGCCAACGCAAATGCGTTCATAGGGTGGGTCTAGACCCACCATTCAAAGCCGAGGGCCGGGCCACAACGCTTTGCTACGCCACTTTGGACGGTGGGTCTCGACCCACCCTATGCGCAGCGGCGTAGTAAAAAGCGGTTGATTGCCCGCGATCCGTAGAGTGGGGCTCGGCGCCGCCGTCTAGACCCACCATTCAAAGCCGAGGCTGGGCCACAGCGCTTTGCTATGCCACTTTGGACGGTGGGTCGAGACCCACCCTATGCGCAGCGGCGTAGTAAAAAGCGGTTGATTGCCCGCGATCCGTAGAGTGGGGCTCGGCGCCGCCGTCTCGACCCACCATTCAAAGCCGAGGCTAGGCCACAGCGCTTTGCTATGCCACTTTGGACGGTGGGTCGAGACCCACCCCATGCGCAATGCAGCTCACGCACGGGCCGGCATGTTAGAGTGACCCCCATTCCCCTTCGCTTTCACCGACCTGATGAGCAGTAGTCTCCTGTTAGTGTTGCTGGCCGTTGCGCTGGTGTTCCTCAACGGTTTCTTTGTGGCTGCCGAATTCGGCCTGGTCAAACTGCGCGCCACTCAGGTCAAGGCCATGGCCCGCATCTATGGCTGGCGCGGCCGCATCCTCGAAAAGACCCATAGCAATCTCGATGCCTATCTCTCCGCCTGCCAGCTGGGCATTACCTTGGCCTCGCTCGGCCTGGGTTGGGTGGGTGAGCCCGCGTTTGCGCGCCTGATCGAGCCGCTGATGCACGCGCTGGGCTTTACCAGCGAAGATCTGATTCGTGGTGTTGCCTTTGCCATCGCGTTTTTTACCATCTCGTTTCTGCATATCGTGGTGGGCGAACTAGCGCCCAAATCGCTGGCCATCCGCCGCTCTGCACAAATCGGCCTGTGGACTGCGCCGCCGCTGTATGCGTTTTACTGGACCATGTATCCGGCAATCTGGGGGCTGAATACCAGCGCGTCGCTGGTGCTCAAACTGGTCGGGCTGGACCCGGAACATGGTCATGACAGCGATTATTCAGCCGACGAACTCAAACTGATCTTGCGCAGCAGCAAGCCCGACGCGTCACGCAGCCGCAAAGAATGGCGTGTGCTGGCGCAATCGCTCGACTTTCCCACCCTGGATGTAGCAGACCTGATGCATCCGTTCAGCGAAGCGGTGTGCCTTGATGCGCGTGAGCCGCTCGAAGCCAATCTCGACCGCATGGCGCAGCATCGGTATAGCCGCTATCCCTACCTCAATCACGTCGGCAAGGTTGAGGGCATCGTCCACGTCAAAGACATTTTTCTGGCCAATCGCTATGGCCGGCTTGGTAACACGCTCGACCCGCTGGTGCGCCCGGCCGAAGTAGTGCCGCCCACGCTGATGGCGCGCGATCTGCTCGATCGTTTGCGCCGCGGCGCGCCGCACTTTGCCATCGTGGCCTATGGCGACGGTGAACCGCTAGGCTTTATCACCATGGATAACTTGCTCAGCGCCATGGTCGGCGAAATCCGCGACGAATTCCGGCAGAACCAGGACGACTGGACCATGCTCGACGATGGCTCAATGATCGGCAAAGGCAATCTGCCGGTGATTACGCTGGAGCGCGCGCTAGGCGTCGATATCGAAAGTGGCGATGCCGATACCGTGGGGGGGCTGGTGCAATTGCAGACCGGCCGGGTGCCGGATGAAGGCGAACGCATCGAGTTTGATGCCTTCAGCCTGGTGATCAAAAAGATGCGTGGCCCGCGGATTTTGTTGGTGCGCGTCTATCCCAAAACGGACGAACTGGCCGGCGGCTAAGCCAACGCGCTGTTTCAAACACGGGCGTCGCGGTGATTGCTGATCGCTGTGCACACCGGCGGCGGGCACACTGCGCGACTGCTTTGTATCTACGGGGTAGCCGAACCATGCAGCTTTTTCTGTGGCGCTTTCTGATTAATCTGTGGCCGCCGTTTCTATTTGCCGGTATCCGCTGTACCTATGTGGCGAGGGACTTTCGCCGCATCGATGTCGCCATGCATTCGTACTGGCTCAACCTCAACATCATGCGCACACACTTTGGCGGCAGCCTGTATGCGATGACCGATCCCTGGTATATGGCCATGTTGATGCAGATCCTGGGCCGCGATTACTACGTGTGGGACCGGCGCGCCGAAATTGATTTTGAAGCGCCGGGCCGTGGCACGGTGCGGGCGCGCTTTAGCCTGGACCAGGCGCAGATCGACGCAATCCGTGTTGCCACCGCCGATGGCGACAAACATCTGGCCGAGTTCGACGTGGAAATTCGTGATGCGCAAAACAAGCGCGTGGCCCTGGTCAAGAAGACCGTTTATGTGCGCAAGAAGCCAGAGCATCGTGCTGCAAAAGAGGGCAGCGCTGCCCCGTTGTGATCGATAAGACATTCATCAATCCACGATTGAGGAATACGCCAGTTGTAAGGTAATGTACGCCTAAACTGATAATAATCTTGTCGATCCCGACTACAGCGTGAGCAACCATGGCCCTTCCCGCAGCGTCGATCCGCTATTCCGTTGTCGTGCCCGTCTACAATGTCGAGCCGTATGTGCTTGCTTGCCTGCGTTCGATCGCAGCCCAATCCTGGACTGAGTTTGAATGCATTGTGGTGGATGACGGGTCCACCGATGACAGCGGGCTGCTGGCTGCCGCATTTTGCGCACAAGACCCGCGCTTCCGCCTGATCCAGCAAGCCAATCGAGGCTTGTCGCATGCGCGTAATACCGGGATCGCTGCCGCCAGCGGCGATGACATTATCCTGATTGATTCTGACGACGTGGTGGACCCGCGCTTGCTGGAATTCGTGGCGCGCACCCAGGCGGAATCGCAAGCCGATATGGTCATTTTTGGCTACCGCCAGTTTGAACACGATGCGCAGATCGATTGCGGCGCACCCTATGCCTGGCGTTGGCTGGCCCCGAGCAAAGTGCCGCGCCTGCCCAACTTTGCCTGCATCCGCGTGGCCTCGCGTCATCACTACGCCACCCATCCTTTTCCTGACGGCTTGATCTACGAAGACACGGTGGTCGCGCCCTTGCTGGCCAAAGCCTGCCCGCGCGTGGCGTGGATTGATGTGCCGCTGTACTGGTATCGCAAACGCGAGGGCTCGCTTTCGCGGTCGGCCCCCGAAGTGCAATTTCGCATGCTCGATTCTCTGCGCGAACTGGAACAGCGGGTGCAACGCCTGGGCATGCCACGCAAGGTGTACGAAACCACCGCGCTGGAGATGTTGCTGGTGTGCTACCTGGCCTGCCTTAAAAGCCAGAGCGCGCGGCAGCGGCGCGGCCTGTTGGGGCGCACGCGCGAATTTTATCGGCCGATTGCGTTGCCAGACGGCATCAGTTCGCTGGCCAGCAAACGCAGCAAATTATTGTTCCTGACCTTGTTTGTGCCCTTGATGGGCGATGCCATTGTGCTGAGCTCGCCCTTGCTGATGTCGCTCAACCGCATGCGCAAACGCCTGGCTCAACGCCGCACCGCGCTTGGTTCGGCGGGATAACTGCATGCATAATGCAGCAAAAATTCCCGCCGGAAGCTGCATGACCCATCCCACCCTCACGCTCTTGCACGACGTACTGCAACGTTATTCCCGCCCCGCCGTGGCGCAACAACTGGGCGTAGACCCGGTCACCGTCGGGCGCTGGATCAATGGCGAGAGCAAACCCAAAGCCTATGTCGACGCCGCGTTACGCCAGATGCTGGCGCAAACGCCCTACGCGGGCGGCGGCGATGAGTTCCGTTTTATCGATTTGTTTGCCGGCATCGGCGGGCTGCGCCAGGCCTTTGAAGGCGCGGGCGGGCAGTGCGTGTTTACCAGCGAATGGGACGCCTACGCGCAAAAAACCTACCACGCCAATTACCCGGATGGGCAGGCCGTGGCGGGCGATATCACGCAAGTGCAAGAGGCCGCCGTGCCCGCGCACGATGTGCTGTTGGCGGGTTTTCCGTGCCAGCCTTTCTCGATTGCCGGCGTGTCAAAAAAGAACGCCCTCGGCCGCGCGCACGGCTTTGCCGATGCCACCCAGGGCACGCTGTTTTTTGATGTCGCGCGCATTCTGGCGGCGCATCGGCCCAAAGCCTTTGTGCTGGAGAACGTCAAGAATCTGCATTCGCATGATCAGGGCCGCACCTTTGCCGTCATCTTGCAGACCCTGCGTGAAGAGCTGGGTTACCACGTGCATTACCGCATTCTGGATGGGCAGCACTGGGTGCCGCAGCATCGGGAACGCATTGTGATTGTCGGCTTCCGCGATCCCGTGCCGTTTAGCTGGGACGCGCTCGACCTGCCGGAAAAAGGCGCCATCAAACTGGGCGCCATCCTGCATCGCACTGACGGCAGCGAGCCGCTGCTGGCGCACGACGGGGATCGCTTTTTTGATCACTCACGGCGCCAGGTGCAGCCCAGATACACCCTCACCGACAAGCTATGGCGCTATCTGCAGATGTATGCCGAAAAACATCGCGCCAAAGGCAATGGTTTTGGCTTTGGCCTGGTCAACGCGCACAGCGTGACGCGGACTTTATCGGCGCGCTATTACAAGGATGGCTCCGAGATTCTGCTGGATGCCGGCCCAGGGCGTAACCCACGCCGGTTGACCCCGCGCGAATGCGCGCGGCTGATGGGATATCCGGATAGTTTTCGCATTCCATGCTCGGATACCCGGGCGTACAAACAGTTTGGCAATTCGGTGGTGGTACCGGTCTTTGCCGAAGTGGCGCGACTGGTGCGACCGTGGCTGGATGATGTGCCGGAACGTGTGGTGGCGTGATGGTGGACGTGGTGGACGCCGCCACCCGCAGCCGCATGATGTCCGGCATACGCGGCAAGAATACGTCCCCCGAATTGATCCTGCGCCACGGCCTGCATGCGCGCGGATTGCGTTATCGCCTGCATGTCAAAACCCTGCCCGGCCGGCCCGACCTGGTGCTGCCACGTCACCACGCCGTGGTGCTGATCCACGGTTGCTTCTGGCACGGTCACGCCTGCCGTTATTTCAAAGTGCCGCAAACACGTACTGAATTCTGGATGGGCAAAATCCGGCAAAACCAGGCACGCGATCAACGCGATATCGCCGCGCTGCAGGCCTTGGGCTGGCGCGTGCTGGTGGTGTGGGAATGCGCGGTGCGCGCGGCAAAACGCGACGCGCAATTCTTGCTGCTCGACTTTGTAGCGCAGTGGTTGCGCAGCGATGCGGCCGATGGCCAGATTGGCGAAACCGGCGTGTTGGCGCTGGCAGAAAACACCACAATTTGATTGCAGCTGGCGCATAGACTTTTATGTCGCGCAAGAGCGGCTATGCTGAATGCATCCGCAGCGGCGCTGGTGCGACTTTGCAAAGCTGGCGTGCGGTTCGTGGGCGATGGGCCTGTGGGGCTGTGGATATGCGCCGTCTGGCGGCGCGAATGAGTTGTCTGGTAGGCGCGGGCCCAGGCACCGCCTATTTTTGTGCAGAAACATGCTCAGAATTCACTTGATGAGGACCACCATGGCCAAGGCTTCCGCAACCAGCAAAACCACTTCCACTACGCCTGGCATCGTTGCTGCGGCCAAGCTTCCTCCCAAGGCCACCCGGGCCACCGGCGCCAAAACCGCGACACCCAAAACCGCGAAACCTAAAGCCGCTGCCACCGAGTCGGCCGCAGCAAGCGCAAGCAGCGCCGCAACCACGGCAACGCCAGCAAGCAAAGCCGCGCCGAAAACCGCGAGCAAAGCAGCGGCAAAACCGGCCAGCAAAGCGGCAGCAAAACCAGCCAGCAAAGCAAGTAGCAAGGCCGTTCCCAAGTCTGCCGCCAAAGCGGATGCAAGCGCATCGACGGCCGCAAAAACCAAAGTAGCGGCATCCAAGGCCAAAACCACGACCGCCGCGGCAGAAAAGCCGGCGGCAAAAACGGCGGCGAAGTCGGCTGCAGCGACCAGCGCCACTGCAAAGAAAGCCCCAGCCCCTAAAACCGCCAGTGCGAGCAAAGCCAGCACCGCCAAGGCCAGCACCACCAAGGCCGCTAGCAGCAAAACGGTGACGGCCAAAGCAGATAGCGCAAAGACGGCCACCAGTAAAACCGGCGCGGCCAAAGCGACGACGGCCAAAGCTGCGACTGCAAAAAAAGCTGCGCCGAAATCGGCCGCCGCCAAGCCAGCCGCCGCGACCGCCGCCGAGTCCACCAGCGCGAGCAGCAGCCCCAAAACCACGGCCAGCAAAACCAAAGCGGCAGCGCCCAAGGCCAAAGCGGCCACGACCAAGGCCAGCACCGCAAAAACGGCGACGGCAAAATCGAGCAGCGCCAAAGCGGCGAGCGCAAAGCCCGCCGCCACCAAATCAGCCGCGCTGAAACCGGCAGGCGCCAGCAAGGCCGAAGCCAAGCCCAAGGCGGCCGCCAGCAAGGCCACGCCCAAGGCAAAGGCTAAATAACATCGTGGATGCGGGATCACGCTGCACGCGTGATCCCCTCAGCGCAGATCAGCGCTCGGATTTGATTTCAAAGATATCGCCCGTCTCAAAGAACGAGCCGCCGGCGATGTAATGGATGGAGCGCGGCACGCCTTCATCGTGTTGCCAGTGGCCGTTATTGAACACGCGCGGGTCGGCGTGCGCCGCCACCACCTCGCCAATAAACATGTCATACGCTTCTTGATTGTGCGGCTCAGGAATCACCTTGCATTCCAGCCAGCCCAGGCAGCCCTCAATCAGGGGCGCGCCGATTTCGCTGCTGGCAAATGTGGTCAAACCCGCTGCCGCAAACTTGTCCACCTCTGCCCCCGACACCGAGCCCACCTTGAGCGTGGCCTCCGCCAGCGCACGGCTGGGGATATTAAGGGCAAACTCTCCCGACGCTTCAATCAAGCCACGCGTGGCGGTCTTTTTGTCGATGATGACCAGCATTTTGGCCGGCGCAAAATCGAGCGGCATCGCCCACGCTGCGGCCATCACATTCTGTTTGCCGCCATGCGCGCTGGTGACCAGCACGGTGGGGCCGTGGTTAAGCAGACGATACGATTTGGCGAGCTCGACGGTTTGAGGCATGGCAGCGTTTTCCTGGAAGGCAAGTGTGCTCAAGATGGGGCCGGCGTGAGCGCTAACAACACCGGCAGGCAGGGATTATCGTTATGCGCGCTCCAGCTTAAGCCCAGCTCGACTTCAGGACTGTCAGCCAGCGGGATAAACACCGCGCCGGCCAGCTGCATTTTGCGCATCGACGCGGGTACCAATGCCACGCCCAGGCCTTCCGCCACCAGATTGACGATGGTTTGTTGCAAGCGGGTTTCCAGCTGGATGCGCGGGGCAAAGCCATGCTGCATACAGCAGCCGAATACCGCGTCATACAAGGCGGGCGCTACCTCGCGCGGAAAAGTAATAAACGGCTCGGCCGCCAGCGAACGCACATCCAGCGTGCTTTGTTGTGCCAGCGTGTGCGCGGCGGGCAGCACCGCGCACAAGGGCTCTTTAAACAGCGACTGATAGTGCAGCAAGCTGGGTTGCCGCCACGGAAAAGTAATCGCCAGATCGGTCTCGCCCCGCGCCAGCGCGTCGGCCAACACATCGGGCGTCACCTCGCGCAGCGTGACCGTAATGCCGGGCGCACCGTGCTGCCAGGTTTTGAGCAAGGTTGGCAGCACGTTCCACGCTGCCGCCATGGTAAAGCTCACCCGTATTTCCCCCAGCTCACCCTGCGCCGTGGAACGGGTCACGCGTTCGGCCTGCGCCAGCGCAGCCAGAATCTGTGTGGCCTCGGCATGCAAACGCCGACCCGCTGTCGTTAATGCCACACTGCGCGAATTACGCACCAGCAAGCGCACGCCCAGTTGCTGTTCCAGTGCGGCAATCTGGCGCGATAAGGGCGGTTGGGTCATGTGCAGTTGTTCGGCGGCGCGGCCGAAGTGCAGCGTGTCGGCGAGCGCCACAAAGTATTGCAGCTGACGAGTCTCCAGCATCGATGCTTATCCGGTATCAATCCGCCCTCTATATAGCATTGGTCGGCATGGATAGCGATGGTTAAGCTGGCGTCTTCCGCATTCTTCTTTGGCTCTGCGCCCCCATGTCCGCCGTCATCCACGCTGTTTTGCCGGTCTTTGCGCTTATCCTGGCGGGCTATATCTGCCGCCGCAGCGGCAAGCTCGGCCCGGCTGCTTCGTCTGAACTCAACCGCTTTGTGGTCTGGCTTGGTCTACCCGCGCTGTTGTTTGATGTGACCGCCGCATCCAGTTGGCAACAAGTGTGGCAGCCGGGTTTTTTGTTGGCGTTTGGTGCGGGTTCGGCCGCTGTGTTCGTGATTACGTTACTGGGGCGTTTGCGTCAGCAACGGCGGCTGGTCGATGCGAGTATCGATAGCCTGAGCGCCTCGTATGCCAATACCGGATTTATCGGCATTCCGCTGTGTGTGCTGGCGCTGGGTCAGGACAGTCTGGAGCCGGCTTTGCTCGCCACCTTGATCGTGGTGTGCGTGCTGTTTGGTGTGGCGGTGGTGTGCATCGAAGTGGGGCTGCAGACCGAAAAGAAACTGCATCACGCGCTATTCAAAGTGCTGAAGGCGCTGGCCAGCAACCCGCTGATCGTCTCGCCCATCCTGGGCGCTTGCTGGGCGGCCAGCGGTCAGCCTTTGCCCGGTGCCGTACATACCTTCATGAAATTGCTGGGTGGTGCCGCCAGCCCGTGCGCCCTGGTCGCATTGGGCTTGTTCCTGGCGCAAAAACAGGAAGGCAAGCGCGATGGTTCGATCGCGCTGGTGGTGGCCAAGCTGATTATCCAGCCGCTGCTGACGTGGTTTCTGGCGTTCCGCGTCTTGCATCTGCCGCCGCTGTGGGCCAACTCGGCCTTGCTACTGAGCGCGCTACCCACCGGAACCGGCCCGTTTATGCTGGCCGAGTTTTATCGGCGCGAGGCGGCGGTGGTGTCGAGTGTGATTCTGGTGTCCACGCTGGGGTCTTTGGTCACGCTCTCAGTCTGCTTGATGTACATCGGCTGAGCGCTGTGGGCTGCATGCACGCGGCTGGCGCCGAGTCAGGTGCTGCCCCCCGCGCCCTGGATATCAGTGGCCTGATTGCGGGTGTTCGCACTGGCATATTGGCTTAAGCCCCGTTCGGCCCGTGTGTGATTGCCGTTCAGGGTCGCCTGCAGGCGGCGCTGGTTTTCCGGTTGTTGGCTGCGGTCGTTTTCCTTGTGCCACAGATGCAGCACCGGCACCGCAAAGCGACCGTCCTTGAGCTTGAGTCCGGCGCGGATCAGGCGGATGGCAAAGTCCGAATCTTCATGCCCCCAGCCCGAGAACGCTTCATCAAAGCCATCCACCGCCAGAAAATCACTGCGCCATACGCCGATATTGCAGCCCTTCAGCACCTGCCAACGGGTGGGCCGGCGTTTGCGCATCTGGCGCAGTCCCAGTCGTAGCCACGGCCAGCCGCGATTGGCTTTGCCGCCGTAGCGCGCCGCCAGCCATTGCAGGGCATTCCAGTGGATCGGCGCAGCCGGCTCGGCCGAGGCCAGCAGTTCGGGGGTAAAGCGTTCGCTCAGCAAGACACGATTGCCGGCCACAAACCAGCCATGTTCCGCCAGCGCCCGATGCTGTGCGACAAAGTCCGGGAATGGCACACAATCGCCATCCAGAAACACCAGGTAATCGGCGCGGGTGCGGCCGACGCTCAGATTGCGGATGGCCGCCAGCCGGAAGCCGGTGTCTGCATGCCAGACATGGTCCAGTCGGCATGGAAAGCGCTGTTGCCAGCTCTCGATGCACTGGCGCGTAGCCGGGCCGGAGCCGTCGTCGGCCACCAGGACTTCCCAGTCGCCCGCGCTCACGCCGGTCTGTTGCGCCAGCGCGCTCAGCACCGCGTTGAGCGCATCGATGCGGTTGTAGGTTGAAACAATGATGGCGAGTTTCACGGGCGTTCTTGCAGATACATGAGTTTGAGATAACGGTAGTACGCGCCTTCGGCATTCGATACCGCCAGGATAAAACCTTCGCGCCCGTCCAGAAAACCGGCCTTGAAAAGATAGGTGCGCACAAAGGTCCAGCAGCCTTTGAACACCGCCTTGCCCAGCGACGCACGCTGGCCGCGCTGCAAACGTTGCTCGGCCCCGGCGGCGGAATAGCGGTTTACCTTGTCCAGCACCTGATCGAGGTTATCAAACGAGTAATGCAGCAATTCACCGTCGAGCGCCGGCGCATCACCCTGATAGACCAGGCGTTCGTGGATCAGATCGTCCGAATAATGCGCGGTGCCGCGGCGGAACAAACGCGCGACATGATCGGGATACCAGCCGGAGTGTTTCATCCAGCGCCCGCAATAGTTGGACAACCGCGACAAGCTGTAGACGTCGCCCGGCGTTTGCGTATCGGCCACGCGTTGTTGCACCGAACCCGCCAGTTGCGGGCTGACGACTTCATCGGCATCAATCGCCAATATCCAGTCGGTATCGAGCAAGGCCAGCACACGATTTTTTTGCGGACCAAAGCCGGGCCATTGCGCGTTGATATGCACCTCGGCACCGTGCGCCCGCGCAATCTCCAGCGTGGCATCAGTGCTGCCGCTATCCAGCACCACAATGCGATCGGCCCAGGCCACAGCCTGCAAGCATTGCGCCAGGTGCGCGGCGGCGTTTTTGGTAATCAGGGCAACGCCGAGTGTGGGCATGATCAAGAGCGCAGAAAGGACAGGGCGCTATGATCGCCAACCTGGCACCCCAACACAAGCGCGCCCGGATGCGCGCCCGACTTGATCTGGTGCGGCGCCTGCGGTGATTGCTTGATGCGAGGGGCGGCGGCATTGGATAAAATCATCCACTCGCTCACGCCGGGGCCCGTACGCGGGCGGCCCGCACAGTACACAGGAATCACCCATGCAAGGTTCTGGCAGTGTTGGTCTGGTCACACCGCAAACGGCGGTGTTCGACACGCCGATTGCACTCTCCAGCGGCGTTGTGTTGCCGCGTTATGAACTGGTCTACGAGACCTACGGCACGCTGAACGCCGAAAAATCCAACGCCATCCTGATCTGCCACGCGCTGTCGGGGCATCACCATGTGGCCGGACGCTACCAGGAAAGCGACAAGAACGCAGGCTGGTGGGACAACATGGTCGGGCCGGGCAAGCCGATCGATACCAACCGTTTTTTTGTGATTGGCCTGAATAACCTGGGCGGGTGTCATGGTTCGACCGGCCCGTCCAGCATCGACCCCGCCACCGGCAAGCCGTATGGCTCGAGTTTTCCGCTGGTGCTGGTGCGCGACTGGGTAGAGACCCAGGCTCGGCTGGCTGATCAGCTGGGCATTTATCGCTTCGCCGCCATTATCGGCGGCAGCCTTGGCGGCATGCAGGCGCTGCGCTGGACCATCAGTTACCCCGAGCGCGTGCGCCATGCGCTGGTGATCGCCTCGGCCCCCAAGCTGACCGCGCAGAACATCGCATTCAATGACGTGGCGCGCCAGGCCATCCTGACCGACCCGGATTTTCATGGCGGCGATTACTACGCGCACAACACCGTGCCACGCCGCGGCCTGCGTCTGGCGCGCATGCTCGGCCATATCACCTATCTGAGCGACGACGGCATGGGCGAGAAATTCGGCCGCTTGCTGCGCAGTGGCGAATATCTGTATGGCTATGACGTTGAATTCGAAATCGAATCGTATCTGCGTTATCAGGGCGACAAGTTCTCGGATTACTTCGACGCCAATACCTATCTGCTGATGACCAAGGCGCTGGATTATTTTGATCCGGCGCGCCATTACGATGGCGATCTGACCGAGGCCTTGCGCCAGGCCGTGGCGAAATTTCTGGTGGTGTCGTTTACCTCGGATTGGCGCTTTTCGCCGGCGCGTTCGCGCGAGATCGTCAAAGCCTTGCTGGATGCACGCAAGGAAGTCAGCTATGCCGAGATTGAATCGCGCCATGGCCACGATGCCTTCCTGATGGAAGACGCGCCTTATATCAACATCATGCGGGCGTATCTGAACCGCGTTGCCGCGGAGATCAACGCATGAGCGCCGTTCACCATCCTGCTATCAAAAACCAGCACAAAGACCTGCGCCCCGATTTGCGCAATGTGGCCGACTGGATTCCGGCCGACAGCAATGTGCTTGATCTGGGCTGCGCCGATGGCTCGTTGCTGCACTGGCTGGCGGCCAACAAGCGCGTGCGTGGTTATGGCGTCGAGATCGATGTGGCTGGCGTAACGGCGTGCGTGGAGCATGGCGTTAACGTCATCCAGTCCGATCTGGAAAGCGGCCTCGGTACGTTTGAGGATGGCAGTTTCGATTTTGTGGTGTTGTCGCTGACTATCCAGGCCATGCACAACATCGAGAACATCCTTAACGAAATGCTGCGCGTCGGCCGCACCGGCATCGTCACCTTTCCCAATTTCGGTTTTTGGGAGAACCGTTGGCAACTGGCGCTGGGGCGCATGCCGGTGTCCGAGACCATCCCCTATGAGTGGTACAACACGCCCAACATCCACCTGTGCACGGTGTATGACTTTGGGCGCCTGCTCAACAAACTGGGCATGCACGCCACGGGCCAGGTGGTGATGCATCAGAATGCGCGCATTCATGTACTGCCCAATCTGCGCGGCAGCCTGGCGCTGATGCGCTTTGAAAAAGACTGACGTAGACAGCAAGCTGACTAGAACTTATGTTGCAACGCAGCGCTCGAATGCGACATCAAACAAATAAGGACGAGGACAAGCATGGCGAACACGGACCTGGTACGTTTTGGTGTGATTGGTAGCGGCGGCATTGCACGCCGGTTTGCCGAAGGTTTGAAGGATGTGCCCAATGCGCAGCTGGTGACGGCGTGGAGCCGCAATCCGGAAAACGCGCAGCAATATGCGCAGGCATTTGGCGCCACCGCTGCGGCATCGCTGGAAGATTTGCTGGCCAGCGATATCGACGCGGTCTACATCGGCACGCCACATACCAGCCACGCGCAATACAGCATCGCGGCGCTGCAGGCAGGCAAAGCCGTGCTGAGTGAGAAGCCAGCGGCGACCAGCCTGGGTGAACTCGAAGCCGTGTTGGCGCATGCCGCGGTGCATCGCAAGCTGTTTATGGAAGCGATGAAGCCACCGTTTTATCCGCTGTTCAGCAAGCTGCGTGATGCGCTGGCAGCGGATCCGATCGGCGATATCCAGTTTGTGCGCGCGGGCTTTGCCAGCCCCGACGTGCCGATGGAACACAATCTGTACCGTGCCGATATGGCGGGTGGCGGGCTGCTGGACATCGGCATTTATGGTGCATATCTGGCCGTTTCTTTCCTCGGCGACGCCACCAATGTGCAGACCCAGGGCAAAGTGGTGCGCGGTGTGGATACCTTTGCCGCAGTCAACAGCCAGCATGCCCAAGGCTGGTCGCAAATCTATTGCGGGCTGGGCGTTGACGGCGCGGGCGATGCGATGCTGGCCGCACCGGGTGGCCACGTGGTGATCCATGAAAAATGGTGGAGCCCGCAACGCGCCAGCATCCACTACAAGGACGGCCGTGTGGTGGAGTTGTCGGAAGACATCGTGGGCAGCGGGTTGAACTACGAGACCGCGCATTTTTGCGATCTGCTGCGCACAGGCAAACTGCAAAGCCCGATTGTGTCGCACGACGTGTCGCGCGCCATGATCCGGCTGCTGGACCATGCCCGCGCCGGGCTGGATCTGGTGTACCCGTTTGAGCGCGGGTTGTAACTCACCAGGCGCGGCATGGGGTGGGTCTAGACCCACCCCTCAAAGCCATTAGCCACGTGCAGAGATCCATGCATGCGGCTTTACCTGGTGGGTCTGGACCCACCCTATGCGTGTTGCGGTTCGCGCCTGGTTAGAGGTTAGAGCGCACCCAATGCAGCCACGGCGCGAACAGCTCGGGGGTGCGCGCCGCGATCACCGAGCGTTGCATCTGCACGTCTTCCCAATAATTGTCGTGATGGAACGTGGCCAGGCTGCAACCGGCTTCTTCGGCAATCAGCGCGCCTGCCGCGTAATCCCATAGCTTTTGCGAACCGTGCAACATCATGTCGACCTTACCGGCAGCCAGATAGCACCAGTCCACGGTGGAGGCGCCAAAATTGCGATGGCTGCTGAATGGGGCGACGGTGACCACGCGCGCGGGCAGGCGGCCGGTTAGATATTTGGTGTCGACCAGCGCAATGCCGTCGCCACTGACGATGTCCGGGCTGGTCAGCGGCAGCGGTTGGCCGTTCAGCCAGGCGCCATGGCCTGCGGCTGCGCTAAAACATTCGTCCGTCACCGGCATATACACCACGCCCAGCACCGATTTGCCTTCGCGCATCAAGGCAATCGAGATCGCAAAAAACGGCAGGCCGTGCACAAAGTTGGTGGTGCCATCAATGGGATCCACCACCCACAGGCCATCACGATGGTGGTTGAGCAGATCGAGCTGCTCATGCGTGGTCATCTCTTCGCCCAAGACCGGATGCGGGGCCAGCTGGGGCAGCGCTTTGACCAATGCGGCCTGACTGGATAGATCGGCCTCAGTAAACAGGCTGCCATCCTGCTTGCGGCCACTGGCCACGTTCAGAAATCGTGGCATGACCTCTTGCGCAGCAACATCACGGGCAAGATCACACAGTCGGTTGAGCAGTTCCAGGTCTGACACAAGCGGCTCCAGCAGCGGTGTTGGGGACGGCGCGCAACGTAGTCGTAACCATTGTGCTACGCACCAGGAGTCGATCGATTGTATGCGAGCACAAAGTAATGGTCAGCCGGTTTTTTGCGTATTGCCATGTCGGCGCGGCTTTGCACACGTTAAAACAGCCCGCGTTACGGCGGGCTGTTTCGTTGTGCTCCGCAAGCTAGCTACAGCTTAGTACGGCCACTTCCAGTCTTTGACTTCCGGCATGTCATCACCGACTTCGTTGATGTAATGCTTGTGTTCCACCAACTTGTCTTCAAATTTCTGCCGGATATGCGCACCCTTGACGGCCAGATGCGGCACGCGATCAATCACATCCATGGCCAGCGAATAACGGTCGACCTGGTTCATTACCACCATATCGAACGGCGTGGAGGTGGTGCCGTTTTCGATATAGCCACGTACGTGCAGATTGTCATGGCCATTGCGGCGATAGGTCAGGCGGTGAATCAGCCATGGGTAGCCGTGGAAAGCAAATACGACCGGTTTGTCCGTGGTGAACACCGAATCAAACTCGTGGTCATCCAGGCCGTGCGGGTGTTCCACCTTGGGTTGCAAGGTCATCAGATCGACCACGTTCACAAAGCGGATTTTCAGATCCGGAAAATGCTGGCGCAGCAGATCGGTAGCAGCCAGTGCTTCCATGGTCGGAACATCACCAGCGCAAGCCAGCACCACATCGGGTTCGCCGTCCTGATCATTGGAAGCCCAATCCCAGATACCGACGCCCTTGGTGCAATGCTTGATGGCTTGCGCCATGGTCAGGTATTGCAGTGCCGGCTGTTTGCCCGCCACCACCACGTTGACGTAATGGCGCGAACGCAGGCAATGGTCGGTTACCGACAGCAAGGTGTTGGCATCAGGCGGCAGGTAGACGCGGATGACCTCGGCCTTCTTGTTGACCACGTGATCGATAAAGCCCGGATCCTGATGCGAGAAACCGTTGTGATCCTGGCGCCAGACGTGGCTGGTCAGCAGATAGTTCAGCGACGGAATCGGACGACGCCACGGAATATGGCGCGTGGTCTTCAGCCACTTGGCGTGCTGGTTGAACATCGAATCAATGACGTGGATAAACGCTTCGTAGCAGCTAAAGAAGCCGTGACGACCGGTTAGCAGATAGCCTTCCAGCCAGCCCTGGCAGGTGTGCTCGGACAGGATTTCCATCACCCGGCCGTTTTGCGCCAGGAAATCATTGTTTTTGTCTTCGTCGCGATATTCGGCCTGCCATTGCTTGCCGCTGACCTGATAGACATCTTGCCAACGGTTGGAGGCGTTTTCATCCGGGCCAAACAGGCGGAAGTTTTTCGATTCCAGGTTTTCTTTCATCACATCGCGCAAGAACTTGCCCATCTCACGCGTGGCTTCGGCCACGGCATTGCCTGGCTTGTCGAACTTGACTTCATATTCGCGGAAGTCCGGCATGCGCAGATCGCGTGACGCCAGGCCGTGCACATGCTTGTTGGCACCCATGCGCAGATCGTAATGCGGCGCCAGTTCGGCCAGATCAGGGCGCAGCGCGCCTTTGTCGGTAAACAGTTCTTCCGGCTTGTAGCTCTTGAGCCAGTCTTCCAGGTTCTTGACGTGCTCAGGCGTCATGTCCGAGAACGGCACCTGGTGGCTGCGCCAGTAGCCTTCGACCTTCTTGCCATCGATTTCCACCGGGCCAGTCCAGCCTTTGGGGCTGCGCAGAATAATCATTGGCCAGCGTGGACGCGTAACCGGTTTGCCCGCATCTTGCTCAGCCTTGGCCTTGCTGCGGATGTCCTTGATCTCGGCATAAATGGTGTCGAGTGTGGCGGCCATGCGTTGGTGCATGTCGGCGTAATCGTGGACGTCGGCGCCCACTTCAACAAAGTAGGGCTTGTAGCCATAGCCTTCGAACAGCTTTTGCAATTCGTCATGCGAAATGCGCGACAGCACGGTCGGGTTGGCAATCTTGTAGCCATTCAGATGCAGGATGGGCAGCACGGTGCCGTCATTGACCGGGTGCAGAAACTTGTTGGAATGCCAACTGGTAGCCAGCGGCCCGGTTTCGGCTTCGCCATCCCCCACCACGCAGGCCACCAGCAGATCAGGGTTATCAAAGGCCGCGCCATAGGCATGCGACACGGCATACCCCAGTTCGCCGCCTTCGTGCATCGACCCCGGGGTTTCTGGTGCCACGTGCGACGGAATGCCGCCCGGGAAAGAAAACTGCTTGAACAGGCGTTGAATGCCATCAGCATCCGGGCCGATATTGGGATAAACCTCGCTGTAAGTCCCTTCCAGCCATGTATTGGCCACCAGACCAGGGCCGCCATGGCCGGGGCCGGCGATATAGGCGACGGACTGATTCTGTTCTTTGATCAGTCGGTTCAAATGGACGTAAATAAAGTTGAGACCCGGCGTGGTGCCCCAGTGGCCCAGCAGACGCGGCTTGACGTGTTCGCGTTTGAGCGGCTCTTTGAGCAGGGGATTGTCGAGCAGATAGATCTGGCCCACCGACAGGTAGTTAGCGGCGCGCCAGTAGGCGTGCATTTTGTCGACGAGATCGTTCGGGAGCGCTGATTGAGCCACGTTTCACCTCAAAGGTAAGGAAGATCAAACTGGGGCGATGTCCGCCGATGATGCGGCGGGCAGCGATTGGGAGCCAGTATAGGCAGCGGTCGCCTGCGTCTTTCTGACGCATATCAAAGCAAAGTGGATTGCCAACTGGTTCCTGCGAGTTCGCGTAATGTGCGCTGCGGTCGTTGCCTTGACGTTACGACGGGCAACATCTACGCGTTTGGTCAGCTTAAGAGCTAGCAAGTGCCGTGAAAATATCCTGGCATATTTTGAAAAATATGCCGGGCTAATCCAGGACGGAAATGTAAAAGTGCCAGGCGTGGCGGCGCGCCGGGCACGTCTGGCACGTGCCGCGGCAAAACAGAAATCGACGGAAGAAGCTAGAAGAAAACCAGCGTGACCAGCACAAACAGCGGCAGCAGTATGGCCAGCGACCACAGCATATAGCCAAAGAAACCGGGCATCTTGATGCCGGCCTGCTCGGCGATGGCCTTGACCATAAAGTTAGGCGCGTTGCCGATATAGGTGTTGGCGCCCATAAACACCGCGCCCATCGAGATGGCTAGCAGGGTGGAAGCGAACGGCCCCATCATGTGCTGCGCATCGCCACTGGCCAGATTGAAAAACACCAGATAGGTGGGCGCGTTATCCAGAAAGCTGCTGAGCAAACCCGTCATCCAGAAATACATCACGTCGACTGGCTGGCCGTCAGGCGCGCTGACCAGTTTGATCAAGGGCGCCAGATGCCCGGCCTCACCCGCGCGCAGGATGGCGATGGCGGGCGCGATGGTAATAAAGATACCGATAAACAGCTTGGCCACTTCCACGATGGGAAACCAGCTAAAGGCGTTGCTGCTGCGGATGGCCTTGGGCGTGATCCACAAGGACACCAGGGTAAGCAGCAGCAAGATGCCATCGCGCACCAGGCTTTGCAGCGTGACCGGGGTGCCGTAGACATCAAGCGTGATGCCGCTTTGCCAAAGGCCGGACAGCAACACTGCGCCCACTACGCCCGCGATCAGAACCACATTCCACAGACCGCTCAGGCGTACTGGCTGCGGCGTGATGGTCTCCGGCATGGCCACGGTCTGCTTGCGCCACAGATAGCGATCCAGCGCGTAGAACACTGCCAGCAAAACCACGGCGCAGAAGGCCACCGATGGCAGCATATGCTGCACCGTCCACATAAAAGACACGCCCTGCAAAAAACCGAGAAACAAGGGTGGATCGCCCAGCGGGGTAAGGCCGCCACCGATGTTGGCAACCAGAAAGATAAAGAACACCACCACATGCACCTGATGCTGGCGCTGGGCATTGGCGCGCAACAGCGGGCGAATCAGCAACATCGCGGCGCCGGTGGTACCCATGATCGAGGCCAGCACCGTGCCGAGCGCGAGCAGCGCGGTGTTCAGCCGGGCCGAGCCGTGTAGATCGCCCGCCACCAGAATGCCGCCCGAGATCGTATACAGCGCGAGCAGCAGCAAAATAAACGGAATGTATTCGCCCATCAGTGCATGGACGACCGCGTGGGCAGCGGCATCAAGGCCAAACGCGCCAGCGTACGGCAGCAACAACGCCACGGCCCAGAAGGCCGCGATCTTGCCAAAATGGGCATGCCAGAAATGCGGCGCCAGCAGCGGAAACAACGCAATGCTGAGCAACATCCCGGCAAACGGGACACACCAGGCCAGCGACAGGCTGGCACCCTCCACACCGGTGGCGGCGCAAGCCAGCGAGGGCAGCAACAGGGCGAACGTGCCCACAAACAGGGGGCGCAAATTCGCCGCACGCAAGATCTTTAACAAAGCGGACATCGGCACTCTTCAAGTCGGAGCCACATTAAAGTGGCGATTACGATAAAAAAGCAGCCGGTGGCCCGGACTGCCCGAGGCAGGGTGCCAGAAACGCCCCACATCAGGCAGTGTCTGATTACCGCGCTTTTACCAGGAACCTGTGTTGGCCATCGATGCCCACGGCTCTTGCGGCTCAAGGCGATCACCCGCTTGCAGCAGTTCAATCGAAATCTGGTCGGGCGAGCGCACAAAGGCCATATGGCCATCACGCGGCGGGCGCAGGATGGTCACGCCATGGTCCATCAAACGTTGACAGGTGGCGTAGATATCGTTGACTTCATAGGCCAGATGACCAAAGTTGCGGCCGCCGGTATAGACCTCGGGATCCCAGTTAAAGGTCAGTTCAACTTGCGCCTCTTCATCGCCGGGCGCTGCCAGATAAACCAGGGTAAAGCGACCTTTCTCATGCTCAGTGCGGCGCACTTCCTGCAGGCCGAGCGCGTCGCGATAAAACGCCATCGAGGCTTCAAGATCGGTCACGCGGACCATGGTGTGGAGGTATTTCATGGGAGTTCTCATGCCTTGCAATAAAGAGAGGAAAGGCGCACCGCACTCGCGTTTGACGCGCCGCGACGCAGCCTTCTGATGGACCGTAGCGCACTATATCGCAGCCCGCTGTCGGTTTGAATATTGCAGCCCGCGAGCGCGATGGGCAGCATAGGAGCCCGCACGACCCTGCCGGTTAAAGCCTGGCATCAGACCCATCAAAAGCAAGATTCAAGGATTTCGGTATGACAGTGCTGCGCGTAGCCCTGGTGGGCGAATGCATGATCGAACTGCAAGAACGGGAGGGCGGCTTGCTGCGGCGCGGTTTTGGCGGCGATACGCTCAACACCGCGGTTTATCTGGCGCGCTTGCTGCGTAAGCACGCGGCGCAAGTCAGCTATGCCACCGCCTTGGGCGACGACGCGCTCAGCCAGTCGATGCTGGAACATTGGCAAGCGGAGGGCATCGACACCTCGCTGGTGCGACGCCTGACGGGCCGCATGCCTGGACTTTATCTGATCCAGGTGGATGCGCGCGGCGAACGCACATTCAGCTACTGGCGCGATACCAGCGCAGCCAAAGCTTATTTCGAGACCGCACCCGTGCCGCTGGAAGTCGACCTTGCCAGTATCGATGTGCTGTACTTCAGCGGCATCAGCCTGGCCATCCTGCCCGAAGCTGGCCGCGAGAGTCTGCTGGCCGCAGCCCGCTCCGTGCGCGCTCGGGGCGCGCGGGTGGTGTTTGATAACAACTATCGTCCACGCTTGTGGTCCGACAGCAGTCACGCCCGCGCCTGGTATGAACGCGCTTTTGCCGTCAGTGACATCGCCTTGATTACGCTGGATGACCACATCGCCATGCAGTCCACCCCGCCAAGCGCGGCCGAGGCGCTGGCCGCGGTCTGGCAATTGCCGGTGCCGGAAGTGGTGGTCAAACAAGGCGGCGCCGACACGCTGGTGCGTGTGGCCAGCTTGCCACCGGTTTCGATCCCGCCGGTGCCCGTAGCCCACGTGGTGGACACCACCGCCGCCGGCGATTCATTTGGCGCGGCTTATCTGGCCGCTCGCTTGCTCGGCTACGACGCCAATATGGCCGCCGCCGCCGGCAATGCATTGGCGGGCACGGTCATCCAGCATCGCGGCGCCCTCATCACGCCCGACGCCATGCCTGCCCTCAATTTGTAATGAATCGCCGACGAGGGGTTGACAGTTGTAAGGCTCGTCTCTAAGATTGCGGACTCGTTGGGTCGTTAGCTCAGTTGGTAGAGCAGCGGACTCTTAATCCGTAGGTCGAGTGTTCGAGCCACTCACGACCCACCAGCGAATTCAAGGGGTTAGCGCTTTTGTGCTGACCCCTTTTGCATTCCGCAACGCACTCTCAACACACTCCCACGCAACAAGCCATCACACGCCGCCACAACCAGATCCGTTTTCTGGTGCTGCACGTAGTCTCACGTCCATTTCCCAGGACGAAAGACCACCCCACACTGCTTGTTGCGCTGTTACCACAGTCCGCTTATTGCCAGTGATTGCCCTCTGTCGTGGTCTGCAACGTCCCGAAACGAGCTTGTCGGTCATTGCAGGCCATTGTTCCAATACTCAAAACGGCACTCGCCGTACGAGGAAACAGATCATGGCAACCTTCACCAAACGCACCAGCAAACAAACGGGCAAAGAGACCTGGCAGGCTGCAATCCGCCTCAAAGGTTTTCCGCCTTTATCCGCCACGTTTGACCGCAAAACGGATGCGCGCGAATGGGCAAATGCAAAAGAAGCAGAAATGCGTAGCGGCCGTTACTTCGTGGGCAATGCATCACGCGGTACCACGCTGGCGGATGCAATTGACCGTTACATGGACGAAGTGCTCCAACACAAGGGCGCATCCACCATCCCGACCCAGCAACGTCAGTTACGCTGGTGGAAGAAACAGCTTGGCGACACGCCACTTGCCGAGCTCACCACCGCAGCGGTTTCGGCGTGTCGCAGCAAACTGGTCAAGGAGCCCGTCAAGAGTCTCGCCAGAACGGCAGAAAAGGCCGGCAAGGCACGTTACCGCAGCAACTCAACCGTCATCTCCTATCTCGCCGCGCTTTCTCATGTCTGCACGATAGCGGTGAAGGAATGGGAATGGCTGGATCGCAATCCCGTCAGCAATATCCGCCGCCCGACATTGAACAATGCGCGCACCCGTTTTCTCAGCGATGAGGAACGTGAACGCCTGCTCGCGGCATGCGCTGCTTATCCCGACCTCCATCTGGCCGTGTTGCTGTCATTGACGACTGGCGCGCGCCGCAGCGAAATCTGGCATCTGCAGTGGCATCAGATCGACCTCAACCGGGAAATGATCACGTTGTACAAGACGAAGAACAAACAGATCCGCGGCCTGCCCTTGATAAAGAAAATGTTGCCATTGCTGAAGGCGCGGAAAAGCGAACGCATGCCCACGCCCGGTGATTATCTGTTTCCAGGGCTCGTGGCAGGTAAACCCATGGATCTCACGAGTCAGTGGCGCCGCGCACTGATCAGGGCAGAACTCATCGATTTCCGCTATCACGACCTGCGCCACACAGCCGCCAGCTATATGGCGATGTCCGGCGCTACCGACCCCGAAATTGCAGAAATCCTCGGGCATAAAACGCTGCAGATGGTGAAGCGCTATTCGCACTTCAGCGCAGTTCACAATGCATCCGTAGTCGAACGCATCGCCAACCGCGTATTCAGCACATCCACAGTCGAATAGTGCTGTGCCCGCATGGGCTGTTCTCTGCCAGAGCGACGAAAAGGGGAGAGTTTTGCGCAAATCTCTCCCCTCGGCAGCGTGATGTGGTTCGCACAAGATAGCGACATCACCACTACGGCAGAAGAGCCATGAACCAGGAAAAACCAGTCCGCAAACCCAATTTCATTCCACTGGCCAAATGGATCGATTTTCATCCTTGGCCAACAACAGCAGGTTTGAGGCACCTGTGGTTTTATCGGAAAAAAAACGGTTTTGATGGCGTCGGTATCAAAGTCGGCACCCGTGTATTGATTGACGAAGAAGCTTTTTTCGATTGGGTAAAACGCCAGCGCGAGACGATGTAATACCCTCCCGTTGTATAGATATTGACATACATGGCTACATAACTGGATGCGATATGGATATCCAGCCAGGACATGCAATTCCGTATGTAGCCATTATTCAATAATACCGAAATACATATAGCCACGAGGAAAATGCAATGATTGACACCATTATTGTCCACATACGTGTAAAGCATAAACCATTTGGCGACATATTATATCTGCAGAAAAATGACGATAAATGGATAACTGTAAAGAACTCGAACAGGGTGGCCATATCCAACTACATTGACCAACAGAAATTTTGCATTTACGCACGATCGATACAGCACGGCAGCATCATTGAGTTACAGGGTAATCCGCACAAGTTCTATCAGGGCCACAATATTGCCGGATCGAATAACATGCGCAAAATCGCGACCAGCATGGTGCTGCATCTATTATCCCGGCTTGGCATCACGCCAACGAAGAAGGAACTCTCTGCAATTAAAGACGGCGAGATAGTATTGAAACGCGTCGACGTCAACGGATGCACGCTGCTTGAGAGCAACGCTCAAGTGAATGACGTTTGCAAAGCGCTGAAAATATGGGCCGCGCAGACTGAAACAAAGAGTGCATTTTTTGGTAACCCGCCCAGCGTTTACTTCGACCTGGGCAAAGGAAACCCTACACTGAAGTTTTACGGTAAACATGCAGAGATCAAACGAAACAAGCGTGATAACACGGCATTGATGTCCATGCTTTCGCGCCACCCTTCAAAGGACCAAGTAAAGCTCGATTCCCTGCTGGAGCGCATGCTTCGTTTTGAAGTGGTTGCCAGCTACAAAATTCTCAAACGATACAATCTCGACAAGGTGAAAAACTGGAAAAGCAATACGCCGCGTGAATTGTTGAATCGCGGTTTGTCACGAGTAAATCCCGAATGGAAAATCATCAACGGGGTGGTACCAGAGCTGGAGCAGATAAAAGCGCCATATAAGACCACGTTTGCACTTCATCGTGTCGGCCTCGACCCGAAAACGTTTCTTGAGAACCGCGTTACCTACAACAAACACCGCAATTATCTCAAACAATACCACGGTGTTGATATTGCCCAATCAGCTCTGGAAAACGAATTCGATTTAAAACTCAGTGAAATACTCAAACCTGAAAACTTTCATATGGGATATCCGAAAGTATTGAAACGCATGAAACTCGTTCATTTATGGCCTAATCTGATCACCGGAGCTGACAGCCTAATATTTTGACAACAACAACAATCGCTCCAGTGATTCGCCGGATTTTGCGAAACGGAGCGACTTGGTATGTAGGTTCTTGACTTCTTTCCGGATATCACTTTTGTCTGGAATCGTTCTTTCGCCACCGGGATGCTCGTACCGGTAAGTTGTGATCTCAGCCAGGGAGTAGCCAGCCAGAACAGCGTCACTGATTCTCAATGAATCGATCAGTATGTCCGTTTTCTGCTTTAGGGGTTTGATGACAGTAAATCCAGTTACCTTTGCTTTTCTTTCATCTTGCAGCCGTAAAAGGAGGCACTTGAGCTTTTTCGACAGCGCATCCGCCGACCAGCGTAGATCCACAGTGATATCGGTCTGGAAATCTGTTGTCAACATACCTTCCCGGTCAATATCTGCGAGAACGAATGGCACGAAGAAATTAACTTTAATGTTGTGTTCCAATTTTAATTCATGCAGGGACTTTTTATAGTCAAAAAAATATTCAAGACCAAACTGTTTCAATGCGTGACCATATTTTGGAGAAAACCCGACGCCGGCTTCCCCCTTTTTTTGCCAGAGTTTGATGTACTCGGACACCGTCATTTCATCATTGATTTCGATTTGCTGCATTTGGTGCAGAGCGGAGTCGGTGTCATGAGCATCATCATTTTTATGGGTGTTGTCGTCGATGACATCAGTAAAAAACCACGCGATATCAAAATTTTTTATCTTGCAACTTTTAAGGCCCGAATAAAATTTGCTTCGCCGTTTGAGATGCGCAACAACTCCTGCATTTGTTTCTAACTTGCTTCGCCGTTTGAGTTCCGCAACAACTACTGCATTTTTTTCTAACAGAGTCGTTTCCCAGAATAAAGGACTGTCCAGATTGAAGAGGCGTGCAGGTTCGTCCAGATTCATGTATGCATCATAAAGCGCGCGATAATCGGGATGTCGGCGAACGAACTCCCACGCCCAGTCTTCGGCGTTGTCCGTTGACAGATCATCCAAGAGGTATTTTTGGGTCATGATCTGGGCGAGAGAATTTTTTTCCATGGTAAATAGTAATTTCCGTTAATGTTAAGTGGGATTTAAAATAATTCAGGAAAAATATTATTATTAAGCAGTGCAAAGCAGGCCAGACAAACGCATTGAATTCCAAATGTGTTATCAATCATAAGCGTGGGTAATTAAATTTACTGACGTTAATAAAAAGTGCGTTAACGAGGGCCGCATTTTTTGCAGTGCTAGAGCCTATAAAAATATGGCCAAAAAATTATTTTTATTGTTGAAGATTTAATTGGTTTGTTTGTCAAATTTAATTTTATCCGGGAAATTGCGCTAAAAGCTAATAGAAAATATAGATAACTTCACGGGTTTTATTATTTAACAATTTCGTGCACTAAAATTTTATTTTATTAGAAAGAAGTCGCGAAACAATTTTCTTGCGGAAAAATGAGTTCTTGTGGTTTTCTGCGGAACGCAAAAAAATATTTAAATCAGGTTGAAAAAAAGTAAAAGTATTGCTTGCCCGTATTGTATGTGCGAGATAAATGCGCCTTGGTTGAACCTGCCCTAATTAGAGTTCATGCTTACGTCAGTATCTGAATGTTCGGAAATCGTGCCGGATAAATGCCCAAGGCAATATTGATATAGATCAAGGGAGAGCTGTTTTGAGCTGTGCAGTTAGCAGACTAGTGGAGCGAAATATTGTGCGACTTCGGCATATCCTCGTCTCAGCGCAGCTCCAATAATTGAATGCGAGTAGGTTGAGAAAATGGGCGTGAGCGGGACACAGATCGCGACATTATTCATTTTTTCGCGAATCGGTGGCACGGATCGAGCAGGAGTGGGAGCTGGCGGGCCAGCACAGCCACGCACACGAATTGCTCGCAGGCACCGACGAACGGCAACGCGAAATCGCTCCGGCGTTAGCCCAGTTCCGCCGTGAACAACTGGGTATCCTGGACCAGTCACAACAACTGGGGCAGAACACGCAGCACGAGGCCAAAGCCCCCAACGTCAGACGCGCATGCAGATCAACGCGCCTGTTGATGGCACCGTTCAACAACGGGACGTGCATACCGTTGGCGGCGTGGAGCAAACCGCGCAATCACTGATGGAAATCGTGCCCGATGACACGCTGGAAATTGAGGCCAGCTTGGATAACAAGGGCATCGGCTTTGTTGACGCAGGGCACGAAGCGATTATCAAGATCGAAACGTTTCCCTATACCCGCTATGGCTATTTGACCGGAAAAGTCATCAAGGTCAGCAATGACTCGGCACAGGATAAAAACAAGGATTGATCTATCCGGCGCGGCTGACTTTGCCCACTAACCGGATTTACGTGAATAACAAATGGGTGAATCTGACGCCGGGCATGAAAGTGACGGTTGAGGTTAAAACCGGAAAGAGAAGACCTGCGAAGTATTTTTTAAGTCCGCTGATTGAGTATGGAAGTGAAAGTTTACGGGAAAGGCGAAAATAATTTTTTATTATTCGTATATAAAAGGTTAGCGCATGTACATTGCGCTGGTATATATATTATTCCTCATTGACTCTGTGTACATAATATTAATGGGGGTATATTTGGTTCGGTGCTCTACGCACAAGCGAGCAGCAGTTCGCGTGAATTTTTTCGAATCGTTAAGAGCTGATGCGAAATCGGGAGATTTTTTTCCAAATTGCTTTGGATTTTTCAATGCGCCGCTCTTGCTCATTGCTTGAGCATGCGAATGTGTGCGAGAGGTAATGAAATCATGAAAATGTTAAGAGTTTTTTCAGAAAAATTTTTCCTTTTCCTGGCAAAACCAGAAAAAGTTTTATTTTAAGAGTCGTAATTTTTTCATCTTTATTCGGAATTGTAATTGACGCAATTTCTTTAGGTGCAATTTTTCTTTCAATCTTGTCTATGCCAAGCAATTCTTTGTTCCCGGCTTATGGAAAATTTGCTGAAATTATGTTGGGCTGGTTTTTTCCGATTTGTATTTTCATTTTTGTGTTTGGGCTTATTTTCACAATTTCTCGTTTTCCTGAAAGAAAATTCGAATCCGTGATCGCGTATCTTGTATTGGTGTCGATTTTTATATCAATAATCAGGCCTGTGGAATATAGGTTTTTCGCAGCCGTTGAAAGATTTTCTATAGCTAATAATATCGAGAATTATAAAAAAAATAACGAGAGGTTTGGCCGTTATGAGGGGAATGAACCGCTCTTGGCGGTGGCCAGATCGATAGAAGATTCTGGCAGTGCTTCATTATATGCATGGGATTTGAAATATCACTATGAAGGCATTTGGTTAATAGTGAATGATTCCACTGGGGATATTGCCAAAAAGACCGGAGCCCAAAGATATATTGGACGATTTTGCATTAACTATAGAGATGGATTTTGTGAAATAAATCCCGTATCAAAAAAAATTGATTTCATTGGATATCCTCCTGAGGAAGTAATATATTTATTTGAAAATTTCTATTTGTTAAAAATAAATAATCCAAGTGATGACTAAAGGAAGAAAAAAATGGGAGGCATCGAAACTCTTCAAAATAAGCCGACAGCATTTACTGTTCCTGTCCACTTTCCTGGTCGGCTTTCAGCTCCTTGAGGCGTTTGGCATCGAAGACGCACATGCCGCCGAGCTTACCGCGCAGAAAACCGACGATTTGCTCTTCCGAATAACGCTTCCTTAGGTCCAGTCTCCTGACATAAAAGGATCGGACTTTAAATCGCGACGCTACTCAAATCTGGGGGACGTCGGGGTGACCAGCATCCCCAGCGAACTTGTGTTTACGTCACAGGGTCAGTAAGCGCCCTGGGGCAAGCTCACACCATTTGAAATGGCCGAGGATGCAGGAAAGCCAGGCAACGCGTCGTTTCACAGATCTGAACCGGCCCGGCCTCACTAGACACTTGAGAGCCGTTCGAAATACCGGCTTACATCGCGCCTGGTATGGATACGCACGGCACCGTGGCTGACGTCCGAGTGACGCAGTTATAGAGCTTTATCTGCCTCAATCTTTCGTTTGAAGATCAACACGTCAAAATCGCGCTTTGGAACGATCGCCTCGTATTGCAAATCAATGGCCGCAGCGCTGCTATCCATTGGCACCATTCTGGTCTGCAATGGTTCACTGAGGACCGCGATTCCATCGGCACTGTGTTCGCCAGAAAAGTTCATCATTAATGCGTAGGTTTCCAACTTGCCTCTTCGAAGGTAACTGGGAAGTGACGCCTCCATCGCAGGCCCAAATTTAAACGTGCCAGCACCGAGACGGTAGTCACCCCTATACATTGCCAATACTGAGCCCTCATCGTACGCCGTACCTATCGCTAAGTAGCGATCTCCAAGATCTTTGCGCAAGAGGCTCCCTACGGTCGGGCCCGTGAAAAAATCGGGGGCAGTCGACACATGCGCGTCGTGGGCCAAAAATGCCACCGGCCTATTTGTTTCACGTAAAGCATCCATAATCCCGCTTTTCATGAATTGATCGCGAGCAGGAATCGCATCTTTGAAAGGAAGCGAGAAAACAGTAATGGCGGCTGTTCTGGCTGAGACCGCTAGATAAGAATCTTGCCAATCTTCCTTTGACGATGCGGCAATCCATTTATCGTGATTCAGTGCGAATTGAGATTTTAGTTCTTCACCCTCTCTCGCCAAGATTGCCCAGCCGTCCGTATTAACCATATCTCCGGAAAGCCTTCGCCATACTTCGTTCATTGTTGAATCTGACATCAAATCCGCCGCTTTTCCCTTCATGTCTGGCGCAACTTTGCCGAGAAATGCCGCAACTAGATCGTCTTCATTCGGACCAGGATGAATATCGATGCCGATAATGCGGATTCTATTCTCCTGGCTCACGTTTTCATTGTACCCACGAATCTGTTTCAAAAAAGCAGCCATGCCTTCTAATCGGGCAATAGGATTTCGAATATCCTGGAAAACGCTCTCCGCAGAAGCTATCTTGCCCTGAGCATATTGATTCATTAATTTGCCCGTATGAAAAGGCATTTCAAGAAGAACTGTTCTAAGAGATTGCCTCTCGGCGAGTCCAATCACTACGCGGGCACGCAAGTCCCAAAAGTCCCGAGCCCCGTGGGCTGCCTCGCCAATACCAATGAGAGATCTCCCACCGAGCTTTGACGCCAGGGAGGCCATATCCGAATCGGTAACCAACGGAATCGCATTCTGGTTTAGATAGTGGTCGAAAGCTTCAAGCTGACCTTTTCGGCCCTTATCGTCTAGTGCCACCCGTTTAGATAGGTCAAACTCGCCAGCAGATTGATCAGTCGTGCTGACTATGAGCTTATAGTTGCCATTTACGGGCGCAACGTAACGTTTATTACGCCAAGCATCTTGATAAAGCCCGTTAATGGCATGGCCAATTTCGTCGCCGGCAGTGTTCTGTATGTTTATATGAACAGCCCGATTAGCGCTGCGCACTTCCCAACTGCTAAGGCCACCCGCTTCCTCGGCAATTATATAGCATCGTTTCTCCCCCTTATTTAAGCTCCCATGTATGGTATCGGTATTTAAAACGCTGCAATCCACTGCCAGCGTTTCGGCGCACCAGAGAGAAAGGATAAAAAGAAGCGCCAGCTTTGGCATGATGTCACTCATTCAAATTAGAAAATAAGGATAGTTGCCGGGAAATTATCCCCAGGCAGTAGCGGCAAGGTTTTCATAGCAAGAAAGTCCAGCTACGGACTGGCTCGCCTGCTGATAACTTTCACTCTATTGCCACGCAAAAAATATACGCTGTTCGCAGCCGGAAGAGTTACCGGCAACGCACGTGAAATATCCATTGCATGACCAAATGGAGCTACAAAATCGATGATCCAGAGCTGATCGCCCTCATTCCATTCTGAAAAATGAAGACTGAAATCCGGGTCGCTAATTAGCTTTTCCGCAACGTCCTGGGCAAGCCACGCCCAAATTACATATCCCATGGGATTGCCGAATGGGTCATAGAAAAATCTTATTTGTGATAATTGAATAGGCGACTCGATCCAATGACTAACAGATTCTATTTTATATTTTCTATAATTTTCACATTTCGCAGCAAGCCATGTAGCTGTGCCAATGGCAGTTAGAACATCCCGGTTCGCTTCGCTAACGTGTTCAGTGATACGCGGCCTCATATAACCCCCTATCTTGTCTGCCAACTTGGTTTGCGATGCAGTAGCTCATCGACAAGCCCCTGGATGTTTGACCACCATAAAATTGCCTCCAGAAGAAGTAATGCGATTGGTGCAGCGATTATTTGGTAGTTTTCGAATTGGCCGGTGTTCAGTGACCGCTTCTTATGCACCAAAGATAATAGAACCATAAGTGCCCATAATATAAAATACATTCCTTATAACCAACCACTGACCGATTAATGGGTACAGGCGTGTCTGAGGCTGCAGTGAGTATCGGGGCCGCTGGAGAGGCTGTTATTGGAGCACGTGTTCTTTTCATGTCCCTTGGGATGTGGATTGCGGTAGCGGCTACAGGTATGACAGTGCTGATTTGGGCGGTAAGTGACAATGATCTGGAAGCCTGGTGCAAATTAAGTGCTTTTGGCGAAAACATAAAGCGGCCGATGCATATAAAAATGTGAAGACGCAACAAGAGTCGCTTTTCAAAGCGACCCGATACGCTGCCTGAAAAGGAAGGATATGGAATTAGTCAGTGGGCAGATTAAAAATTACAAGTGCGAGCAAAGCACCGCGCTTTTTGATTTTACCGACTCAGATAAAGCTAAAATGGGAATCATCGCAATTGCGGCAGGCTTGGTTGGTTTAACAGCACAATCTGCGGCAACCCTGCACAGTTCTTCTTCCATGGAAGAAGAGGCCAGTTTCGTAACGTTTGACCTTGGAGATAAATCGATAAGAGGCTGGGTATGGCGATCACCCTTTGCAGAAGGTGACGAAGTGGAGGCTGCTGTCGAATGGCAGGACGATCACTTTGAGGCCTACGGAATCAAACGCGCTAAGGATCGTATGGTGGCCCTTTATCCGCACTGCTCTCGTGGAACCCGTAGCCATTGGCTTAACGCTATAAAATGGCTATTTTATTTATTACTCATGACATTGATTTTAAATGAAGGTCTCGCATTTAGCATTAACATATTTGCTGACGGCTTTGATAGCGCGCTAAATTCAGCAGGCTTTGCTCTCTGGACAATGCTTTTCTTTATTCCTTTCTACTCTTTATTTGTGTGGTCAACGGGCCGCAAATGGATGAGTTATGTACGCCTTGCTGAACGCACATTCACATTATTTGGCTGGGAAAATCCCAAAACTATCGACTTGGTTAAATCTTCCAAAGCGCAGCGCATGGGCAATGAGCCACGCGGCTACGGCACTTTCTTTTTTCGCTATTAATCCCAGGTCAGATCGCAATGATAAAACCGTCGGCCCACGGGTTGTTTGTCCCTGAAAAATGGAGCCTCTGACTGGATCTAACGGTTTCCCAAGTGCGTAGCCTGCAGCACGAACTCCTGCAGGGGTCCTGTCCAACGGTCTGCCGCATCACCTGTATTGATTCCATCGTGCCCATCGATTTCTTTTAAAGTCGGGAGTGCCAGAAACCGGTTCCCTGAAGGAGCGGTTTGAAGTGCGTACCACGCTCGCATGGCGGGAAGGGGGGCTAACCAATCCGTTTCTGAGTAGATGAACATGGTGGGTTTGCGGGTTACAGCATATTGCTTCAAGAATTCAGGTGATGGTGGGGTGACGTGATCGTGGAAGATATAAGTCAACGCCCCTGCCATGTTGATACTGGCAATGATGTCATTCGAACCATCAGCAAGATGCACCGATTCCAGTCCGCCAAAAGAATGCCCAGCGACAATGCCTTCATCAATGACATTAGCCTGTGCCCTTATCAACTTGAGTGCTGCTGAAGCATCGTAATCCGCCTCGTGCACCAGAGTAATATCATATGAGTGGGTTCTTGCCGCCAACGATTCGCAGGAAGGGCCTTCGGATTCCGCATACCCACGGCGATGCAGCTCGTATACATTGAATCCCATGGCATAGAGCGTTGCCTCCAGGTATTCCATCCCGACGACATCCTTATGCCCCACATCCATCAGAGCCGGGGAGGCTGTGCCATGCAGGACCAGTGCAAATGG
>NZ_BAAIHC010000019.1:0-94243 GCF_054652575.1 Silvimonas sp. JCM 19000
CGACCGCTTGCCGGTGATTACCAACACCACCTCTAACGGCGTGACCAGCGAAAACGTCAATTATCAGGATGTGGGTTTAACGCTGAATGTGGAACCGACGATTTCGATTGATGGCGATATCAGCATGAAGGTAACGCTGGAAGTCTCCAATATCGTCGACACCATCACCACGCAAACCGGTTTGCGGGTTTATCAAGTCGGTACCCGCCATGCCGAAACCGTGATGGCTTCGCGCGATAGCGAAACCCAGGTCCTGGGCGGGCTATTAAGCCGCAATGATCAAATCAGCGGCAGCGCTATTCCGGGTTTGGGCGAAGTGCCCGTGCTGGACCGGATTTTTGGCAGCAAATCGACCTCCAAAGGCAAAACCGAACTGGTGCTGCTGATTACGCCGCACGTGGTGCGCAATCTGCCGCTGCCAAGCTCGTATATCACGCAGTTTGATAGCGGTACTGAGGGCTCGATTTCGACCGAACCTTTGCGTTTACGCAGCAAATCGACGGTCAATATCGATAGCTCAGGCAGTGGCGCGGGCAATCCGGGTATTCAGCAAAACCCGGCGATCGTGCAACAGCCGGTGCAACCGGTCCCCCAACCGCAAGCACCGCAACCGCAACCGCAGCAACAAGGCGGCAATCCGCCCCCGGCGCAGCCCACGCCGCCGCCGGCACCCGCGCAGCAAACCGAGCTCCCCAAGAGCGGCACCATGGGACGGCATTAAGCCATGCAAGGCGCGCGCGGTTTTACGCTGATCGAGTTGATGGTGACGCTGACCATCCTCGCCGTGCTGGCCACGGTGGCTTTGCCGCTGTGGCAGATCGGCGCGCAGCGTAATCGCGAAGAGGAATTGCAGCGCGACCTGCTGCAGATTCGCGCCGCCATTGATGCGTATAAACAGGCGGTGGACGATGGCCGTATCAATAAATCGATCGATGAAACCGGTTATCCGCCAACGCTGAATATCCTGGTGGACGGCGTCAAAGACCTGAAAGACCCCACCGCCAAAAAGATCTATTTTTTGCGGCGCTTGCCGCGCGATCCATTCTGCGATTGCGCCAGCCGCGCCAATGACGAAACCTGGGGCAAGCGCAGTTACGCCAGCCCGCCCGACTCGCCGCAAGAAGGACGCGACGTGTACGATGTTTATTCCTTATCTGAGGGCGTCGGTTTAAACGGCGTGCCCTATCGACAGTGGTGACCGATGTTGTGTCGTAATTTGCGCCGTGGCTTTACCTTGATCGAATTGCTGGTCGTTCTGGCCATCATGGCCAGTCTGTTAACGCTGGTGGTGCCGCGTTATTTTCAGCAAACCGACCGCGCGCAGGAAACCGTGTTGCGGCATAACCTGATCGCCATGCGCGACGCCATCGACAAGTTCGACGCAGATACCGGTCGCTATCCGGACAATCTGGACGAGCTGGTCAGCAAGAAATATCTGCGCGAAGTGCCGCTCGACCCCATAACCGGCAAACGCGATAGCTGGGTGATTTCCGCCCCCGAGAACGGCACCGGCGTATACGACGTAAAGAGTGGTGCAGATGGACAAGCGCATGACGGCACCAATTTCAAAGACTGGTAGGCACGCGACGGCGGCCCCGGCGCCACAGCGCGGCTTTGCCTATGCCTGGGCGCTGATGATGGTGCTGATTACCGGCATCTACCTGGCCGAGGTGGCCGATGTCTGGCAAACCCGCATCCGGCGCATGAAAGAAACGCAGTTGCTGGCCGATGGCGACGAAATCCGCATGGCGATCAAGCATTACACCGAGCAGGGCAACGCCAACAATCTGCAATATCCGCACACGCTGGACGATCTGGTCAGCGACAACCGCGTGCCGTTTCCGCGCCGCTTTTTACGCCATGCGTACAAAGACCCCATGACGGGCGAGGACTGGATGTATATCGGCGCGCCGGGCGGCGGGTTTATGGGCGTGTATAGCAAATCAACCGATAAACCATTAAAGCGCGATAACTTTCCGGCCAGCTACGTCGGCTTCGCCAACAAAGACAGTTATCAGGAATGGAAATTTGCGCAATGGCCCACCGGCGGGGCTCGCGTGCGCTAACGGCGCGCTTTGGCGCTGCGGCGGCGCTACCGTCTCTGCTCTGCGGCATGGGGTGGGTCAAGACCCACCTATCAAAGCCGATTGCCAGTATCCCCCTGTTTAGATGCTCGACACGCTAGTCCATGGTGGGCGATCTGCGCATGCTGATTTGTCAGTCCTTCTTTGGCGGCTTTGGGTGGTGGGTCTTGCTGCGGTGCATCCCGTTGCTATGCGCATCAGGCATAGGGTGGGTCAAGACCCACCCATCAACGCCGATTGCCAGTGTTCCCCCTCCTGTTTAATGCTCGACGCGCTAGTCCATGGTGGGCGATCTGCGGCACGCTGATTTGTCAGTCCTTCTTGGCCGGCTTTGGGTGGTGGGTCTTGACCCACCCTAAGTCTGACTGCGGCGTCAGCGTGTTGTGATCCGTATCACTTTGGCCGCTGGGGCCGCGTACCTCAGTTCTATCCATCTCGGCCCCGTTGCGGTGCGTCAGTGTCCTGGCTGACAGGGCCACGCACTGTCTTTGCCACCGCTTTTGCTGACAAAACCGCCTACAAGCGTGTCGGAACATATTCCTGGATACCCGCCATTGCTTGCAGCCTTAGAACCGGCTGCGAGCCAGGCTGCACGCCACATTCAGCGAAAAACTGGAATATTACTGTAAGCTAATACTCTGTTGTATCTGAAAGTTTCTACCTTTCGTCGGCATTCAGTATTTTTACAACGTTTTAAGAATTGCTTATAAACCAGCATTCATGCGGGTTACGTCAGATTTCTAAACAATTTGCTGTGATGAGTATTTCTTAAGTCGTCTTTAAGATATTGACTTATCTGACCGAAAATTTAATATCCGGGTCAGCAGTAGCGAACAACGATCATAAAACCTTCCGGAGCACTACCATCATGAAAAAACTTGCCGCAGTTGCAGTCCTGGGCATGGCCCTCGCGTCTGGCATGGCCAGCGCCAAGGTCATCGAGTCGGGTTCTTCGACCATCAAAAATGACATCTTCTGGAGCACCGGCCTGTTCGGTCTGGACTTCGGCACGCTGGCAGCAGGCGATTACAGCCTGACGTTCTCGTTCACCAACAAGGTGGCCGAGAAGTTCATGGCTGGCTATGCGCTGGTAGAAAACTGGAACATCTTCAAGCCGGTCAGCTATTCCTATGACAAGGTCAACGGCAAAACCTGGACCGAAACCATTGATTTCGATCTGAACAAGAGCACCGATGTCCGCCTGTTTGCCGCGCTGTACGCCAACTGGAGCAAGAGCCTGAGCTGGTGCGATACCGGCAAGCTCAATGGCAAATTCAACTGGGAACTGAGCACGGTGGACGTGTCCGCGCCGATTCCGGAACCGGAAACCTACGCGCTGATGGGTCTGGGCCTGGTGGCGCTGGTCGCTGCGCGCCGTCGCAAGGTCTCCAAGTAAACAGCTGTACCCGGGTTTGATGATCGCTGGATCGTTGTAACACCCGTTTCCGACTTGCCAATAAACGGCCCCCACGGGGGCCGTTTTCCGTTGCCGGGCGCCCTGCCCGCGCCCGCATTGCTTGCAGCCCACCTACAGCATTCCGGTCGATTCCTACCCTGCATTCATCCAGCCGTAGACAGTCTGGTGCAAGCAGCCCGGTTAAAGTCTGTTTGATCCCGATATCCCTAATCCTCTTGCGCGCTCGCCGCGCTTAACCGTGGAGACCTGCCATGCCTCAAAAACCCGGTAACCCTGTTGAACTGCCCGCTGTGGACGCCGCGCGCCGTGAGTTCGACCCGGTCAACATCACCACGCAGCAAGGCCTGAAAGAAAGCGATGACGCTAATTCTTTAAAAGCCGGCGTGCGCGGACCGTCTTTGCTGCAAGATTTTGTGCTGCGCGAAAAGATCACCCACTTTGACCATGAACGCATTCCCGAGCGCATCGTGCATGCGCGCGGCGCGGCGGCGCATGGTTTTTTCCAGGCCTATCCGGGCAACGAGAAATACACCAAGGCTGGCTTTCTGCAAGATCCGGCCAAACAAACGCCGGTGTTTGTGCGCTTTTCTACCGTGGCCGGTTCGCGCGGTTCGGCCGATCTGGCGCGCGATGCGCGCGGCTTTGCCGTCAAGTTTTATACCGATGAAGGCAACTTCGATCTGGTGGGCAATAACATCCCGGTGTTCTTTATTCAGGACGCCATCAAGTTTCCTGACTTTGTGCACTCGGTAAAGCCGGAACCCAATAACGAGATTCCGCAAGCCGCCAGCGCGCACGATACGTTCTGGGACTTCATCTCGCTAACCCCCGAATCGTTCCACATGATCATGTGGGTGATGTCAGACCGCGCCATTCCACGTAGCTATCGCATGATGGAAGGCTTTGGTGTGCACACCTTCCGCTTTATCAATGCGGCCGGTGAAAGCCAGTTCATCAAATGGCACTGGAAGCCGCTGCTGGGCACGCACGGCGTGGCCTGGGATGAAGCACTCAAAACCAACGGTGCCGATCCGGATTTCCATCGCCGCGATTTGTGGGAAGCCATCGAAAACGGCGTGTACCCGGAATGGGAACTGGGCGTGCAGATCATCAGCGAAGCCGACGCGGCCAAGCTCAAGATCGATTTGCTCGACCCGACCAAGATCATTCCCGAAGAAGTGATTCCGGTGACCAAGCTGGGCAAGATGACGCTCAACCGCAACCCGGACAACTTCTTTGCCGAAACCGAGCAAGTGGCCTTCCACCCCGGCCACGTGGTGCCCGGCATCGACTTTACTAACGATCCGCTGCTGGCAGGCCGCCTGTTCTCGTATACCGATACGCAATTGCTGCGCCTGGGCGGCCCCAACTTTGCCCAGATCCCGATCAATCGCCCGGTTTGCCCGGTACATAACTTCCAGCGCGATGGCTTTAGCCAGCAGAACGTGGATCTGGGCCGCGTGGCGTATGCACCCAGCTCGCTGCAGACCGACGCCCCGGCGCATATCGGCAAGCTGCCCGGCGGTTATGAAGAGTTTCCGCAGAAGGCCGAGGGCGAGTTTTTGCGCGCCAAGCCCGAACTGTTTGCCGACCATTACAGCCAGGCCACGCTGTTCTACGTGAGCTTGACGCCGGCCGAGCAAAAGCATTTGCAGAATGCACTGAAGTTTGAGCTCTCCAAGTGCGACACCCTCAAAGTGCGCGAGCGCGTGGTCGAAAACCTGGCGCGTATCGATGCCGAGCTGGCCAGCGAAGTGGCCAAGGGCCTGGGTCTGGTGGCGCCTGCCGTACCGGCGCCCAAGCTGGCGCCGCAATACAAACCGTCCCCCGCCTTGTCGATGGTGCATCCAGGCGGCTCGGTGGCCGGTCGCAAAGTGGCCATCATCGCCGGTGAAGGCCACGACGCCGCCGAAGTCGCCGCTTTGCAAGCCGCACTGAAGGCTGAACAAGTGAGCTGGCATCTGATCGCGCCGACCCTGGCGCCGGTGACCGACAACGCCGGTCAAGCGGTCACGCCGGACGCCACGCTGGAAAACACCCGCTCGGTGTTGTACGACGCCGTGTTTGTGCCGGGCGGCAAGCAGCATATCGATAATCTGCGTTTGCTGGGCAAGGCCAAGGCCTTTGTGGCCGAAGCGTTTATGCACTGCAAACCGATTGCCGTGGGAGTCGATGCAGCCGCCGTGCTGGATGACGCCAACCTGCCGTTGGCGGATATCGGCACCGATCCGCAAGCACTCAAGGATCAGGGCATTGTGGTGGCGGACGGCAGCGGCCAGAGCGTGCCGCAAGACCTGTTGCATGCCATGCGTTTCCATCGCTTCTGGGACCGTCCAGGCATCGACAAAGTGGCGGCCTGACAGGCTTTGCGCCACGTAGGCAGGCGGCCGACAGCGTGTGGCCGCCCGCCTACAAAAGAAGCAGACGCGGCCCAAATGTGATCACCCGCGGCAAGCTTTACTCTGACGTGGTCAGCCTGCCGATCATGCGACCAGGCGACCACCAGAACAGCACGCATCGGACAAGAATCACGGGGACACACGCAATGCTCAAGACGCACAACGAACGCATCGCCGGCTTTATGGAAGACGCGTTGCTGGGATATTCCGGCGAAGAGTCACGCGGCAGCCATCAAACCCGGCGCGCCAACCCGCATGAGGGCCAGCAACTGGGCCAGATGTTTGGCGGCAGCGCATCGTTGCGCCAGGCTTTTGCCATGATCGAACGGGTGGCACCCACCGAGGTGCCGGTGCTGATCCTGGGCGAATCGGGCGTAGGCAAAGAACTGGTAGCGCAAACCGTGCATGAAAAAAGCGCCCGTAGCGCTGGCCCGTTTGTGCCGGTGAACTGCGGCGCGATTTCGCCGACGCTGCTGGAAGCCGAATTGTTTGGCTATGAAAGAGGCGCGTTTGCCGGGGCGCAAAAAGCCCATCCCGGCGTGTTTGAACGCGCCGCCGGCGGCACTTTGTTCCTGGATGAAATTACCGCCATGTCGCCCGATTTGCAGGCGCGACTATTGCGGGTGCTTGAAACCGGTGAATTCATGCGCCTGGGCGGCAGCGAAGCGCTGACCTGTAGCGCGCGGATTGTGGCGGCCACCAATCGCGATCCCGCCGAGGCCATCCCGGCCGGTGCGCTGCGCCGCGATCTGATGTTCCGCCTGGCGGTGTTTCCGATTAATTTGCCGCCGCTGCGTGCGCGCGAAGGCGACGTGCTGATGCTGGCGCGCCATTTTCTGGCGGAGATGAATCGCCAGTACGGCACCAGCAAGAAATTTACCGCCGAGGCAGAAGCCCGGCTGGCCAGTTATGACTGGCCCGGCAATGTGCGCGAATTAAAAAACTGCGTGCAACGCGCTTATATCCTGGCCGACCACGCGCTGGATGCCGCTGCGGTGGCGCCCCTGAGCAGCTGGAGCGGGCCGGAGGCAGCATCGCAAGAAACGCTGACCTGGCGCGTGGGGCAATCGCTGGCCGAAATGGAACGCGATGCAATTCTGGCCACGCTGCAACATTTTGATGGCGACAAACGCCAGACCGCCATCGTGCTCGGCGTCAGCCTTAAAACGCTTTACAACCGCTTGAATGCCTGGGCAGCGCAGGCGTCCTGAACGCCCTGCCCGCCCGCGATTCAGGCGATCGCACAAGAAATGGATCGACGCGGAGATACAGCGCGCCGTACCGCAATTTGCGCAATGCGCGCGCTGAAACCCGCTGTATGACCACAGATCAGGAGTAGCAACCATGGCACTTTGGAACTTGAACAACGGCATCGAATTTGACACCCCGCACGTGCATGAAGCGCAAAACGACTTCTCGCACGACAGCCCGCATTTTTCCAGCCGCAGCAACCCCAGCCCGCGTCCGGCCAGCAGTGCCCGCGCGGCGTGCCCCAGCATGCGTCTGGCCGTTGCCGGCGAAATGGCGGGTGGTGAGGTTGTGGATTTTGAAGGCCTGGCACTGGGCGATGTGCGTGGTCTGGTCATCGACGTGTATCAAGGCCGCGTGGCCTATCTGATTGTGTCGCTGCGGCCCGATCTGCGCACCGACAGCGGTTCTTTGCGCATCGTGCCGTGGCACTCGGTGTCGGTGGACCCCAACCAGGCGTGCTTTACCCTGAATGTGGAAGAAGAAACCCTGGTCAACGCACCCGCCTGCCATCCGGGCGAGCTGCCGGATATGAGCCAGCCCGATTGGGCGCTGAACACCCACAAGCATTACGAAGCACGGCCGTATTGGGATTAAGCGGATTGCCGCGCCTTCACTGAATTTCATGTCACCGGATCCGGCAAGCCCAGGTATAAGCCCGGGCTTGCCCCGGCGCTCTGCCTGAGTCAACAGCACGTATAACAAACAACAACGGAGAAACTCACATGAAGACCCTGACACCCAAATCCACCCTGGTAGTGACCGCTGCCTTGCTGGCGCTGAGCCTGTCTGCCTGCAGCAAAAATGAATCCACCGATACCGCCTCCGCGCCCGCTTCGAGCGCAGACGCAATGTCGGCACCGGTGGCACCGGCCAGCACCACCGAGGTGACACCAGCCAGCGACAGCAGCAGCACCGGCAGCACGCTGTCCAATGACGCGTCCGCCGCTGGCGACAAGATCAAGAGCGAGGCCTCGGAAGCGGGCGACAAAATCAAATCCGCCAGCGCCGACACCAGCGACAAGGTCAAGGCTGAAGCTTCCGCCGCCGGCGATAAGATCAAATCCGCCACCGCAGATGCGGGCGACAAGTTGAAGCAGAATTCCGACAAGGCTGGCGCGGCACTGTCCGATGCGGGCCTCACCGCCAAGGTGAAGAGCGCGCTGGCCAAGGACGCCGGGCTGTCTACGCTCAAACTGAATGTGACTTCCAAAGATGGCGCGGTCACGCTCAGTGGCACGGTCGATACCGCTGCGCATAAAGACCAGATCAAAACCGTCGCCACCAATGTGGAAGGCGTGAAATCGGTGGATGACCAGACCAGCGTCAAGTAATCAGGGCAGCTGACCGCCCCGCCCCGTCCAGCCACGGGGCACCGAACGATAGACGCCCCGCTCAACCGATCGGGGCGTAACCCGATAAATGGACCGGCCGGCAAGGCCGGACCAGGGGACTGGAGCACATCATGAAGCGATCTCTTTTACTGGCCGCCGTGGCAGGCCTGGGTGTCATGCTGTATCGCAATGCGCGTGACCAACAGGCACACGGCAAACTGGTGGACACCGGTCGCGCAGCGGGCGCGACGCCGATCAGCGACTGGGAAAGCGAAGGCGGCACCGCGTTGACGCCAGCAGGCACCGGCACCAAACCCGGCGTGACGCAGACCACCACGCTGGAGTAAACGGCGTCGGGTCTGCTCACCCACTCAAACCCTCGCGTTTGCACGTTCCGTGTTCTGAACGGCAAGCGTTTCTACGCTCGCTTAATGCGAGCGTATTTTTGTCTAGCGCGCCCCCGGCATCCGGCGTTTTTTGCACGCGCTTGCTGGGGCGCAACATCTGGCGGTTTCCCTGTATTGGGGTTGCCTCGAATCCTGTCTATACCTCATAGACAACGACCGCCAGCCGCGGAGAAAACTGAATGGCAGTCAATCTGGCCGCAATCAAGGAAGGTTCGCCGGTGCCGCAAGGCGCCACCTGGGACGGCAACGGCGTTAACTTTGCGTTGTTCTCGGCGCACGCCACCAAAGTAGAACTGTGTTTGTTCGACGATAGCGGGCAAACCGAACTGGAGCGCATCGAGCTCCCCGAATACACCGATGAAGTCTGGCACGGCTATATCCCCGATATCGCCCCGGGCCAGGTCTATGGTTATCGCGTGCACGGGCCGTATGCGCCCGACGCCGGCCACCGCTTTAATCCGAATAAATTGCTGCTGGACCCCTATGCCAAACGCCATGTCGGGCAACTGGTGTGGGCCCCCGAAGTTTTTGCTTATACCGTGGGGCATAAAGACGGTGACCTGAGTTTCGACAAACGCGATAGCGCTAAATACGTGCCGAAATGCGTGGTGGTCGATTCCAATTTTTCGTGGGAAATCGGCAGCGGCGTGCGGGTGCCGTGGGACAAAACCGTGCTGTATGAGACGCACGTACGCGGCTTCACCCAATTGCACCCCAATGTGCCCGAGCATTTGCGCGGTACGTTCGCCGGTTTAAGCCAGCCGGAAATTGTCGATTACATCAAAAGCCTGGGCGTCACCTCCGTCGAATTATTGCCGATCCATTCTTTTGTTAATGACGATTATTTGCTGCAGCGCGGGCTGGCCAATTATTGGGGCTATAACACCATCGGTTTCTTTGCCGCCGACCCGCAGTATTTTTCTTCGAATTCGATTTCCGAGTTCAAGAATATGGTCGATCGCTTTCATCGCGCCGGTCTCGAAGTCATTCTGGACGTGGTGTACAACCACACCGCCGAAGGCAATGAACTGGGGCCGATGCTGAGCTTTAAAGGCATCGATAATGCCAGCTATTACCGGCTGCTGCCGGACAATCCCCGCTATTACATCAACGATACCGGCACCGGTAATACGCTTAATCTCAGTCACCCGCGTGTGCTGCAAATGGTGACCGACAGCCTGCGTTACTGGCTGACCGAAATGCGCGTCGATGGCTTCCGGTTTGATCTGGCCACTATTCTGGGGCGCGAACCGTATGGCTTTGATGAAGGCGGCGGCTTTCTGGACAGTTGCCGCCAGGACCCGATACTGGCCAGCGTCAAACTGATCGCCGAACCGTGGGATTGCGGCCCCGGCGGTTATCAGGTGGGCGGCTTTCCACCCGGTTGGGCCGAATGGAATGATCGCTTTCGCGATACCACGCGTTGTTTCTGGAAAGGCGATGAAGGCAAGGCCGCCGAATTGGCAACGCGCTTGACCGCATCGGGCGATCTGTTTAACCGGCGCGGGCGTCGGCCCTGGGCCAGCGTTAATTTCGTCACCGCCCACGACGGCTTTACGCTGAATGATCTGGTTTCGTATAACGACAAACATAACGAAGCCAATGGCGAAGGCAATCGCGATGGCAGCGACAATAATCATTCGTGGAATCATGGCGAAGAAGGCGAAACCAGCGACGAAAGCATCAACGAATTGCGAGAGAAGCAAAAGCGCAATATGTTGGCCACGCTGTTATTGGCGCAGGGCACGCCCATGTTGCTGGCGGGGGATGAATTCGGCAATTCGCAAGGCGGCAATAACAATGCCTATTGCCAGGATAATGAAATCAGCTGGCTGGATTGGGAACATATCGACACCCGCGGTGAGCATCTGACCGAGTTTGTGCGACGCTTGACGCTGGTGCGCAACGCCTTGCCGGTATTACGCCGCGCGCGCTTTTTGACCGGCGAGTGGAACGACAAGCTGGAAGTGCGCGATCTGACCTGGATTGCCCCGGACGCCACCGAACTTAGCCAGGAACACTGGCACGATCCGCATATGAAGTGCTTTGGCATGCTGATGGATGGCCGCGCCCAGGCCAGCGGGATTATGCGGTCAGCGGGCGATTCGACCTTGTTGCTGCTGATGAATGCGCATTACGAAACGGTGGATTTCACCATTCCGGAAGTATCGGGACCGTCGGAATGGACGGGCTTGATCGATACGGAAAATCCGCTGCCCGACGAATTGCCGCATTACCTGAGCGGCGATGTGATTGCGCTGGCAGGCCGCTCTTTGCAATTGCTGCGGCTGAAGAGCGAAGGCGATACCGAAGTGATCGGCCAACGCGTTGAAGCCGAATTGACCCGCCGCTTCTAACATAGGGTGGGTCGAGACCCACCATTCAAAGGCATCAACAAGAATAGATAGCGTTCTTGTTTGCGGCTTTGGATGGTGGGTCTCGACCCACCCTATGCGTCTAGATCTGGCCTAAAAACCAGTTCACGATATAGAAATGGTCTTCAAACAACTGCGCTTCCATGCGGTTGAATTCAAACAGCGGCACCCATTGCGCGCGGTCGGCGTCGTCGCTGCCGCGCACTTTGGGCAAGCCGTCGCCGGTGGGTACCAATTCAAAGAGAAACGCATGGGTAATGGTGCGACCGCGCAAACTGCGTTTGGGATGATCAAACACGCGATTTGCCCGGATCGAACCGGCTAATACCGGCGCGGGCACTTTCAGCCGCGTTTCTTCGCGCAATTCCCGTATCGCCGCATCGCGCACCAATTCATCGCCATTTACAAAACCGCCCGGCAAAGCCCATAAACCTTTGCCCGGCACATTTTTGCGCCGTACCAGCAGGATATGGCCCGAATGAATCACCACCGCATCGGTAGTGACAAAGGTGGGCGGATACGGCGCATTGGCCCACGCTTTGCGGTAATTCTGGATATAGCGGTATTCCTCGGCCAACTGCGCATAAGTGGCACTAGCGCGAAATTGCTGCAGCCAGCCATACACGGCGACTGGCAAACGCGGCGCCGATTGGGCAAAGCCAGCGCCATTTTCATTAAACAAACATTGGCGCACATGGCTGGCGTCGATACCGGGCTCATCGGCCACTTCCACGCGCTGCCATTGCGGAAATAAATCCAGATACCAGGTATGTCGGCGTGAGGGACTGCCGATGGTGCCAATGCGGAATTGCGCCTCGCTTTTGCCCAGGCTGAGCGTATCGACTGCAATCACCTTATCCACCAGGTTTTGCACTTCGGTGACCCATTGCTGATCGTTGTACATGCGGTCAGAACAACCCACCACAAACACACGGTCTTGCCATTCCGTGGGCAAGGCGGCGCGCAGCATGTCTTCGCGTTGATCCAGCGTAAACGGATTGCGTGGGCTGGACGCCTGGCGGGCCGAGCCGCAAATCACGATCAATTTGGCCGCCTGCTGCATGGCCGCCTCGATCACCTTTAAATGCCCAAGGTGAACCGGCTGAAACCGGCCAATAAACACCAGATAGTCGTATTGCATCGTGCGTTGCATCCCCTCGGCAATAAAAGTGCGGGCGGCATTCCGGGATCAGCCTGCGCTTCTCAGAATAGCCGCCCGTGCGGATGGCGCTATTTACGCGTAATAACGTTTCGAGAATTCAAGCATGCGTTCGATCGGCTGCCGCGCCAGATCCATCTGTGCTTCGCTTAGATAATCAATGCGGATGCCCTCGCCCGCCTGCGCGCGTTGCACCGCCTGCGTGGTGTTCAGCTTCATGTACGGGCATTGGTTGCACTGGCAACCGGCATAAATCGGCGCTTGCTCGATCTTCAGATCCGGCCGCGCCAGACGCATGTTGTAGAGTATGCCGTCTTCCGTCGCCACAAAAATGGTGGCATCGGGCTCGCTGGCGTAGCTTTTGATCCAGTTGAGCATGCCGGAAGTGGAACCGACGTAATCAGCCTGCTGCAACACCGGCAGCGGGCTTTCCGGGTGCGCAATCAGATACTTGGCGGTGCTGATGCTGGCAAAGGCTTCGTCCAGCGCGGCCTGGTTGAACTTGTCGTGCACTTCGCATACGGCCGACCACAGCGGCATGTCGTAGCCGTACTGAAAATTGAGATAAGCGCCCATATTGCGGTCGGGCGAGAAGATCACCTTTTTGCCCTCGGCATAGAGGTGGGCAATGATGTCGTCCACGTTGCGGCTGGTCACAATCCAGTCCGACAGCGCTTTGTGCTCGGCCGAAGAATTGATATACGACACATGCACGTGGTCCGGATGGGCCTCGCGCCAGGCTTTCAGCGCGGTGACGTCGGTCTGCGTGACCAGCGAACAGGTGGAACCGCGATCGGGCAGAATCACTTCGGCTTGCGGATTGAGAATCTTGGCGGTCTCGGCCATAAAGCGCACACCGGCAAACACGATGGTGTCGGCCTGGCATTCTTTGGCGTAGAGCGAGAGTTCCAGGCTGTCGCCGACTTTATCGGCCATTTGCTGGATGTGGGGCTCGGTATAGTAATGCGCGAGCGTGACGACGCGACGAGACATGGCATTCCTCCATGCAGACGTTGTGGATCACCCGACAACGGTTCTGGCTAGACATTAAAAACAGTTAAAACCGTAAAAACGCTTTCAGATCAGGGCCCTTGCAGCGCATGGCGTTTCCCGCCATCAACCCAGCCCGCAAGATTAGCACAGGCGCCCGCAAAGCTGCGCACACGCTCATCGCATCAGGGTGTTGACACGCTGAGCGGCCTTCTCCATAATGCGCAGCTCTTGCGGTGAACGCAGTGCGGGAGTAGCTCAGTTGGTAGAGCGCAACCTTGCCAAGGTTGAGGTCGAGAGTTCGAGACTCTTCTCCCGCTCCACTGAACGCACACAGCAAGAACGGTTGTACAAAATGATTTATCCGGGCGGGAGTAGCTCAGTTGGTAGAGCGCAACCTTGCCAAGGTTGAGGTCGAGAGTTCGAGACTCTTCTCCCGCTCCAGTTAAATCGTTTCAGGCAATCTGCAAATTACTCCGCTGCGGGAGTAGCTCAGTTGGTAGAGCGCAACCTTGCCAAGGTTGAGGTCGAGAGTTCGAGACTCTTCTCCCGCTCCAGATTCAAGATAAAAAGGGAAAGTGCCAATACTTTCCCTTTTTAGTCAGCACCACCGGTTCATATTGGCGCGATAGCAAAGCGGTTATGCACCGGATTGCAAATCCGTGTAGGTCGGTTCGACTCCGGCTCGCGCCTCCAGATACGCTGCTTGAAATTCAGGCAGCTACCGCAAAAAAGCCAACCCCACCGGGTTGGCTTTTTTGTTTTCTGCGCGCCGCAGACCATAGCGCATTACGGCTGCTGCCCCAGCTTCTGCCCAGCAAACCCGGTAGGTCATCACCCCGGCCGCACCTTGCTGGCGGATGCGCTTACGCGCCGCCCATCTCCCGAATCAAGTCAATCAGGGCGCGCAGGCTGCCTGGCATATGTCGGTTGGCCGGAAAATACAGCATCAGCCCAGGAATCGGTGGGCACCAGTCTGCCAGCACGGTGACCAGGCGGCCGTCGTCTAACGCTTTGCGGGCATAGGCTTCGGGCACATAGGTGATGCCCAGGCCCTGCAAAGCGGCGTCGACCATCAAGCCACTGTGGTCCAGCGTCAGTGCGCCCGGCACATCAATTTCCACCACATGTCCACGCTTGCTGAATTCCCAGCGATAGCGTTTGCCACTGGGCAAGCGCTGACGTATGCAGCGATGCTGCGCCAGCCCATCGGGCACCGTCGGCGCGGGTTGGCTGGCCAGATAAGCGGGAGAAGCCACCGCCAGAAAGCGCACATCCGGGCCCAGCGGCACTGCCACCATGTCTTTCGGCACCGCTTCGCCCAAGCGTATGCCCGCATCAAAGCCCTGCTCGACGATATCCACCAGCCGCCCCTCCGCGCTCAGGTCCAGCTCCACCCGCGGGTAGCGCGCCAGATAGGCGGGCACCACGGTATGCAGCAGCAGGCGCACGGCACTTTCGTTGCCGTTGATGCGCAACTGGCCTTGCACCTGGCCGTGCTCGCCCGCCACCGACTCCAGCGCCTGATCCAGATCGTGGACCAGTGGGTCCAGCCGCCGCAGCAGGCGTTCGCCCGCCTCCGTCAGTGCCACACTGCGCGTGGTGCGATGGAACAGCCGCGCGCCCAGATCGTCTTCCAGCCCGCGGATGGCGTGGCTGAGTGATGAGCGCGTCATGCCCATCAAATCGGCGGCGCGCCGAAAGCTGCGGTGTTCCGCCACTGCCATAAAGGCGCGCAGATCAGCAAGGGTAGGTTTGGCCATTGGTGGGTTTATTTCACCGAAACATGCAATTTATACCGTCTTATCGCAACGATGCTACGGGCCTAGCATGGTCTGCGAAATCCTTCTGATTACTGACCGGAGCAAACTCATGAGCAAAACCTGGCTGATTACCGGCACCTCCAGTGGCCTGGGCCGCGTGCTGACCGAGCAACTGTTGCAACGCGGCGATACCGTGCTGGCCAGCGTGCGCAATGCTGCCGCACTGGCTGACCTGGCGGCGCAATACGGCAAACGCTTGCAGATACTGACGCTGGACCTGACCGATACCACGGCGCTACGCCACACCGTGCAAGCGGCCTTTGCGCAAGCGGGCCGGATTGATGTGGTGGTCAGCAACGCCGCCTATGGCCTGCTCGGCGCGGCAGAAGCGCTGACCGATGCGCAGATCGAGCGCCAGATCGCCACCAATCTGACTGGCTCGATCCAGTTTATCCGCGCAGTGTTGCCCTATCTGCGCCAGCAAGGCGGTGGACGCATCGTGCAGGTTTCATCCGAGGGCGGACAGATTGCTTATCCCGCCTTCAGCCTGTACCACGCTACCAAATGGGGCATCGAAGGCTTTATCGAAGCGGTGGCGCAAGAGGTGGCGCCGTTCGGTATCGATTTTCTGATTGCCGAACCGGGCCCGACGGCGACGCGCTTCGGCGCCAACCTGGAGCAAGCGGAGCCGATTGCGGCCTACGCGGGCACCCCCGCCGACGTGGTGGCTAACATGATTTCAGCGCGCCAGTTTCCGATCAAGGGCGATGCTGAACGCACCGTGGCCGCCATCATCGCCGCCGCCGACGCCAGCAAGCCAGCGCTGCGCCTGCCGCTGGGTAGTTCTGCCTATGACAACATCACGCGGGAGCTGGCCCGGCGGCTGTCGGCGGTGGAGTCCTTGCGCGAAGTGGCGTATTCAGCCGATGCGGACAGCGGCCTGTAACGGCCACCGCCACGCGAGTCGGGCAAGCGGCCAAGTCGGATTGAATCGACAGCGACGAGGGCCGCCATGCTGCAGCAAGCCCATTGAAATTGGCGCGCGCTGCGCAATATTGAGGTCTGTACGCCCGCCGCGCGGCCTGCGCCGCGCAGGCCGGCGGCAACAATAAATTACGCGACCGCGCCGATCAGCCCGATTCCACCCCACCAGGAAATACATGCATGTCCGATTCCTCCAGCCTTAAAGGCCGTCTTGACTGGCGCTATGCCGCTAAAAAAATGGATCCGTCGCGCGTTGTGCCCGCCGACAAGATCGAACGCATCATCGAAGCCGCACGCCTGGCGCCAACGTCCAGCGGCCTGCAGCCGTTCGAGATCTTTTCGATCAGCAATCCGGCAATTCGCGAGCAAATCAAAGCCATCGCGTGGAACCAGAGCCAGATCACCGATTGCACCCGTCTGCTGGTTTTCGCTGCGTGGGATAACTACACCACCGAGCGCATCAACCATATGTTCGATCTGGTCAACGAAGTGCGTGGCTTTACCAATGAAGGTTGGGAAAACTATCGCCAGATGCTGCTGAACACCTACCCGCAGCGCGATGCTGAGGTCAATTTCCAGCATGCGGCGCGCCAGGCGTATATCGGCATGTCGGTGGCGCTGGTGGCCGCGGCGTATGAAGAAGTCGACAGCACGCCTATGGAAGGCTTCGATCCGGCGGCACTGGACGAAATCCTTGGCCTGAAAGCGCGTGGTCTGCGCAGCGTGGCCTTGCTGCCGCTGGGTTATCGCGATGCCGAAGGCGACTGGCTGGTCAACCTGCCCAAGGTGCGCCGTGCCCGCGAAGCCTTTGTCACCGAAATTGACTGAGATTGCCTGCGCGCCTGACTCGATCAGTCGCAGTCAATTCTGAAAATGGCGCCGCCACACGCGGCGCCATTTTTGCGTCCGGCCCCCTACTGACTGCGGCCATCTGCCCCTGCACATACAGCGCCAGCGGCGTTTTGCCGGGCTGGCGCGGTCGATGCATGCTGCGTTGCGCCACGTGCCGGCGTGGCCAGCTAGCGCGCCCGTACCAGCGCGTCGCGTCATAAGCTCAGACCTCTCCTACGGCCTCCCCTTACGCCTTTCCACCAGAATCCGCCCCACGCTGACGGCGCCATCGGCCGCGCTGTCCACTCGCCGCACTCCCCCGCGTCGAAGGGGCAGCGCGCAACTGGTGGCCCACGGGGTGGCGGTGCGAACGGTTTTGTTGTCAGCAAAACCGGCTCGACGCCGTCGCCTCGCCAGCACCCTTACAGGAAAGCCCTTCATGAAACGGATACAGAAATACGCACGCGGCCTGGCGCAGCAAAGCGGGCGCAGCTGTAGGCTGGCTGTGGCGCAGCCGCTGCACGTTGCGCTGGGCCACGCCGCACTGGCCACCGGTAGCCTGGTGCTGGCCGCCAGCGCCAACGCCGCGCCCGCAGTTCCCACCAACATACAGCCGCAAGCTGGCGCTTATCTGGCCAACCAGTATTTTGCCAGCACGCTGTTTAACAGCACGCTGCAAGATCGTGGCGGCCAGAGCCGCTTCAGCCTGGGCGATAACGACTATAAAAATCCCTCCAGCGCCTGGGCACGCATTGTCGGCGGCGAGTTCGATAGCCATGCCGTCAACAATCAGATCGCGACCGACACCGATACCGCGCTGGTGCAAATGGGACTGGATCTGCTCGATAACGAAGTCGCGGGCGGCCGGGTGATCACCGGTTTGATGGCGGGCTTTGGCCGGGCCAAAAGCAACAGCAAAGCCTGGCGCGCGGCAGACAGCGTCGACGCCGAGACCAGCGGCTACAGCGTGGGTGTCTACGCCACCTGGCTGGGCGAGGGTCAAAGCGAAGCGCGCCGCCACGGCCCCTATATCGATACGTCGCTGCAATATGCGTGGTTTGATAACCGCGTCAGCAGCAGCCTGCAGCACGATGAGAAGTATCGCAGCGACAACTGGACCGCTTCGCTCGAAGCTGGCTACGACTTGCCGCTGGTGTTTAATCAGGACGACGCGTTTTTTCTCAAGCCGCAAGCGCAGTTCAGCTACAGCACTTTCGGCCAGTCCGACCACATTGATCAGTTTGGCCGCCGCATTGCCAGCAGCGAGCTGAACGGCTGGCAAAGCCGCCTGGGCCTGCGTCTGTACGGCACATTCCGCGACAATGCCGGCACCCGGACCCAGCCCTTCGTGGAAGCCAACTGGCATCACGCGTCGCACGTCGGCGCCATCGCTTTCGACGGCAACCTGCTGCAGAACGATGCACCGGCCAGCCGCTATGAACTCAAGTTCGGCCTGGAACGGCAACAGAATCGCGACTGGAACTGGTGGTTCAATCTAGGCGTGCAAGTCGGCGACGCCGGTTATGAAAGCGTGCAAGCGATGTTCGGGTCACGTAATTTGTGGTGAGCGGTAAAAGCTGCCCATGCAAGCGCCAGGTCGCAAAGACTGGCGCTTTTTTTACGCCGCGACGCCTGTTTGATGCAGCGCGACCCAACTGCAGCGGAGCACTTGGGCAAGCCCGCGACGGCGAAAACCCGGATGGCGGCATGAATGATTGGGCAGGGTGTATTCAGGGAAATGTGCGGGTGTCCCCGCAAGCGAGGACAAGAACTCTGCGTGCTTGCGGCGGGTGGTGGATAGGGTTGGGCGTTCTTGCTGATGGCTTGGGTTGCTGGGTCTTGCCCCGCCCTGTTGGCGTTGTTACCCGGTCGTGTTCAATTAATTGCACGGTCTTTAACTGATCGTGTAGTCCAGAATATTCTGCAACACATTGATTTCATTCGACGAACGGCCTTTCTTACGGAATACCCGAATAGCATATCGCAGCGTTAGTGATGTCTAATACAGCTTCCACGCCCATACCCGAAGCTATAAAAAATGTCCCTGAAAACCCGATTGCTATTCGCCGTTGCCTTCCTGGTGGCGGTGGTTATTGCTGTATTGTCGTCCGTCGCTTATTTCCGCATGGAGACCGAGATTGTCGCTGGCGCGCGCAACGAGATCCAGGCGTCGGTGCGTGGCAATAGCCAGGCGCTTAGCCGCTGGTTTAGCCAGCATCAAGATGCGGTGACCGCCGTGGCAGCCCACCTGGGCGGCGTCGCCGAGCCGATTCCGTTTTTGCAGACCGGCCAGCAAGCGGCTGGTTTTGATCAGTTATTTATTGGTTATGCCGATAAACGCATGATCTACCACAAGGTCGACAAACACGCGCCCGCAGGCTACGACCCGACGTCGCGCACGTGGTACAAAAAGGCCGCGGCAGCCAACGCACCCATCGTGTCTGATCCCTATGTGTTTGCTTCGACCAAAGCGCTGGGCGTGACGTTTGCCGCGCCGGTGCAAGAAAACGGCCAGATGACCGCCGTGGTCGGTGGCGATGTCGCCCTGGAAGGCGTGATCAAAGTGGTTGGCGGCATTGAGCTGCGTGGCAACGGCTATGCCTTCCTGGTCACCCAGGACGGCAAGATCGTAGTGCATCCGGCGGCCGAATCGACCCTCAAGCCGGTGGCGGATGTCATGCCCGGCCTGACCATGGACACCCTGAGCAAAGCGGTGGCCCAACACGATCTGGTTGAAGTCAAAATCGGCGATGACGAGAAATATGTCACCGCCAGCGCCGTTCCCGGCACTGACTGGATCATGGGCACCGTCACCGACAAATCGGTGATGCTGGCCCCCTTGCACAGCATGCTGACCGTGTTGCTGATCAGCGGCATCGGCATGGGCGTGGTTGCGGTCATCCTGGCTGCGTTTGCGCTAACCAGCTTGCTGGGCGGACTGGTGCGTCTGCGCGATGCGCTGACTGAAATCTCCTCCGGCCATGGCGATCTGACCCGCACCATCCCCGTTACCCATCGCGACGAAATCGGCCTGACCGCCGAAGCCTTCAACCAGTTTGTGAGCAAGCTGCGCGGCATGTTTATTCAGGTGCGCGACAACGCGGTGGAGCTGTCAGGTGGTGTGCAGGATTTGCATAATGTGACCGAGCGCCTGAGCAGCGAATCGCAACGTCAGGCCGATATCTCTAGCGCAACGGCAGCCACCATCGAAGAAATCACCGTCAGCATCAGCCATATCGCCGACGGGGCCTCGCAAAGCGAAGCGGCTGCCAGCGAAACCGGCGCAGTCAGCCTGCAATCGGCGAGCGAAGTACAACAGCTGGCCACCGATATCGATTCGATTGCCACCTCGGTCGATCATCTGGCCGAGACGCTGGCGGCACTGGGCGAGCGCTCCAGCCAGATCACCAACATCATCGGCGTGATCAAAGAGATTGCGGACCAAACCAATCTGCTGGCGCTTAACGCTGCCATCGAAGCCGCCCGCGCGGGTGAACAAGGCCGCGGGTTTGCGGTAGTGGCCGATGAAGTGCGCAAGCTGGCCGAGCGCACCGGCAAAGCCACGGTCGAGATCGGCACGCTGATTGGTCAGACCGACGACCAGATCCAGACCGCGCTGGCGGATATGGATAACACCCGGACCTCCGTCGCAGGCGGCGTGCAGAAGTCGCATGATGTCGCCACGCAAATCGGCCGCATCCACGAAAAAATGGATGATGTTGTGCGCAGCATTCGCGACATCGCCGATGCCACGCGCGAGCAATCGATTGCCACCACCGACATGGCCAAAGCGGCGGAACAGGTAAATCGCTTGTCCACCGAGACTGATGCAGTGGTGCAACACGCGTCTGGCACTGTCGCCGCGCTGAACCAGCGCGCGCGTTCTTTGCATGCTTTGGTGGAGCAATTCCGGCTTTAATATTTGCTTCAAATGTAAGGGGCAGTACACTGGCGGGTGATGCTAATGGCATCACCCGTTTTTTATTCGATTGGCCACCGCACATGACTGAAGACCTGTCCACCGACAAGGCTGACAAGAACAACGAGCAGCTCAAGTCCCAGCGCTTTGAAATGCTGGAAAGCATCGCCGCCGAACTCTCGGGCGAAGTGGTGTTTCCCACCTGTTTTGATATCGCCATCCGCGTGCGCAACGCCATGCGCGACCCCAACGCATCGCTGCCCAAGATTGCCGGCGTCATCAAAACCGAACCGCTGGTGGTAGCCAAACTGTTGCGCGCCGCCAACTCGGCCGCACAAGGCAATAACCGCAAAATCACCGACGTTGAAAGCGCCATTGGCCGCCTTGGTATCGACGCCGCCCGCTCGGTAGCCCTGGCCACGGCAATGGACCAGTTGCTGCGCTCGCGAGAGCTGGTGGTGTTCTCCAACCTGGCGCGCAATCTATGGAACCACTCGCTGCTCAGCGCCGCCGCCGCCCGTGTGCTGGCGCAAAAGCTGACGCGGGTGAACCCGGACGACGCCTTGCTGGCCGGGCTGATCCACGATCTGGGCGCGTTTTATATGCTGTACCGCGCCGCCAAATATCCCGAACTGGTGGCGCGGCCCAATACGGTGGAATACCTGATCGCGCAATGGCACGGCAGCATCGGCGAATCATTGATGTATGCGCTGGATATTCCCGAACACATCATCGAAGCCACCCGTGAAAACGACAATCCGCGCGATGAAGTCACCGAATTACGCAACCTGACCGACGTGTTGTTTGTGGCCAATTTGCTGGCCGGCGGCTTGATCGAGATGGAAAGACTGGATTTGGGCGAAGTCAAAGGCCGCCCGGAATTAAGCAACCCGCTGTTCACCGAGCAAATGGAAGAAATCAAGGTGGTACACAAAGAGCTGCTGTCGACGTTTTCGATGTAAGTGCGGCGCGCGAGAAATCGATAACAAGAACCCCTCGCCCAGCCGCAGCAAGCCCTGTTACAATGCCCGACCTTCCCGCCCGGGTGGTGAAATTGGTAAACACAGCGGACTTAAAATCCGCCGGCTTACGCCTTGTCGGTTCAAGTCCGATCCCGGGCACCAGGAAAGCTTCCGAATTCTTCCGTAAGAGCCGAAAAGCCGCATCAACATTAGGTTATGCGGCTTTTTTGTTTCCGGGACCATCCAAGACCTACGGTTGAATCCGCGGGTATATGGGGTAAGTCCGGTTCAATTAAGAAGTTACCCCCAGATGCCGCTTACAGATATCCAGATTCGCAAAGCCATTGCGGAAAATGGGTCATGCGTTCATTGAACGCCGCCAGATGAGCCCGGTACGCGGCCCAAGCCTCCTCAAAGCTTTGGGGTGCCGTGCTGGTGGCCAGCGGGGTTTCACGGAGCGGGTAAGTGGTTTTTCTTTTGAACATGCTGGTCCTTGGTTCAGGCGTTACGGAATGCGCTGATGCGCTCGTTCCTCCAGGTGCAAGATTTAGAGGTGCCAAAAAACCCGGATGGCGCCAGTACTGGCGCGGCTTGAGGGGTGCCACATGAGTGCGAGAAAAGCGACCGATTTAGCCTGCAGGCGTGGCGGGTAGACGATTGCGCGCGCTGGGAGAGTAAGGGGATCGAGCATAACGCCGACTTGCGGTCAGCCACGCGAGAACCGCGGCAAGTAATCGGCCAAAGCGGACTTTGATGTCAGTAAGTTAAAATGGCCGCTGTAGCGAAGAAGGGATCATTTGGAGGCACCTACCTCAGAATCATCCATGCCGTAGTTTTTTTACGGCTGCGCGAAAGAATGGTAGTCTCACCCGATCGATCAAACGGGGTTACTCAGATGCTACATAAATTTTCAGTGAGACATTTCCGCAACTTTTCAGAGTGGTTACATTTCGATTTAACCAGCCAACAATACGAATTTAATGAGAGCGCGGTCAACAAAGGCATTGTAAGACATGCCATGATTTATGGGCCTAACGGTGGCGGCAAGTCCAACTTGGGTCTTGCAATGGTTGACCCAGTTTTGCATTTGATCGATTCTCCAAGTTACTTTTCCTCATTGGAAAACAACTATCTTAATGGAAAAAAACAAGACATCATCGCGGAGTTTGTTTTTGAATTTCGCATTGACGACGTCGATATAATATATAGCTATGGAAAAAAATCTATAACAAAGTTAGTTTATGAAAGTCTTTCGATAGATGGCATTGATATTCTTCACATAGATCGCCGCAATTCACATTTAGCGAACATTGAATTGAAAGGCGCGGAACATTTAAAGAAAGATGTTGGCGACTCTGGAATATCACTACTTAAATACATCAATAGCAATTCAATTCTAGATGACACAAAAACAAACAAGACATTTGCCAAGCTACTAAAGTTTATTGAGGGCATGGTTTTCTTTCGTTCGTTGCATGCGAACAACAAGGGGGAATATATAGGCAAAAATATTGGTGTTAAGCGCTTATCGCAAAGCATCATCGAGACCGATTCCCTTTCGGATTTTGAAAAATTCCTAAATGATGCTGGCATAGAATGCTCGCTAATTGTTGATGTCGACGCAAGTGGCAACAAAGCTATATATTTTGATTTTGGCGAAACAAAACTTGAATTCGGAACGGTTGCATCCACAGGCACGTTATCTTTAGGTATTTTCTATTTTTGGTGGCTCCGATTAAAAAGTGGAGCGGTGACTTTCGCATATATAGACGAATTTGATGCGTTCTATCATCATTCTTTAGCTTCAACTATAGTTGAAAAAATAATTGCGTCTCAAGCTCAAACCATCCTGACCACTCACAATACTGGGGTTATGAGCAACGATCTTCTGAGGCCTGACTGCTATTTCGTACTGGACAGGAATATTGCGCCGATAACTGAGCTAACTGAGAAAGATCTTCGCAAGGCTCATAATTTAGAGAAAATCTACAAAGGACTATCGAGCTAATGGAGCGCACCCTATTCATATTTGAAGGTGAAAAAGCGGAGAAACTCTACTTTAAAAGTTTAGAGCGTGCATTTTTCCATGACCAAGAAAATCGGATCTTGGCGAGTTTTCAAAATGATCTCTATGAACTTTATGAGCAAATCTCGGCAGACGAAGACCTGGATCTTTTTGAACTAATTAAAGAGTTAAATCCGAGCGCGAATGAAGACGAGCAAATTAAAGGGCTCAGGCGCGACCAAATTGGCCAAATTTATCTCTTTTTTGATCTCGAACCAAATGACGAAAAGTTCACCGGGGAAAACCTGCTAAAGATGCTGGCTCGATTCAACAACGAGACAGATCATGGGAAGTTGTTCATAAGCTACCCGATGATTGAAGCCATACGAGATTTTCAAGACATTGACGAATATCTCGTTAGGACTGTGGCTCTTTCCGACTGCGTGGGTGCGCGTTATAAACAAATTTCCGCCGATCGGGGCAGCCACGCTTACCAAGACGCAAAAAAAATTGACAAACAAGGATGGCTTGTTTTGATTGAGGCCAATCTTCGAAAGGCCAACATACTTACGACTCACATAGACACCCCAGCTCCTGTGAGCGATCAGGCATCCATTGCCGAGGCGCAACTAACAAATGGCTCGCCGAATGATCCCATGTCCGTACTCAGCGCGTTCCCGATTTTTCTTGCCGATTATTTTGGGGACGCTTTGAGACAGGTTGCGTCAACTACGTAAGTTATAGACTTTAATGAATAGGTGACAACGCTCGCGAAAGGTGCAACAGCGCCCCGGATTTAAGTAGTTCGGCGATTCAGTCACAATAGATACATAGGTCAGCAATCAAACCTAGTTCCTGATGGGTTTTCGTTGGACCCCAACCGGAAAAGTGTTTCCGCAACGCGAAGAACACGCGTTGATTTTAAAGGATTTGTTTGATGTTTTTGATCACCCGTTATAGAAGCAAAATGGCGACAACCCCCTGATTCTAAAGCAACATCGCCCAGGCAGTTGAAAACTGCCGAGAATGTGAGTCCATGGGAGGCTGCCAGTTTCGTGGACACCTTGTTAAGCGGTATGGACTGCCTTAGCGTCCATAGCCCCTGGTGACCGCACACAGAGCAGACTCGAGTTACGGCGTGCTCCACCGTCCGCTCAGGCCAATTACCTGCCTAAGGCCAACGCTCAATAATCGTTCAAATGGAAGTTAGCTGCACGCGCCTGCATCTGCGCAGAAACGTGTACTGAAAGCTCTGACGCAACCTTTTCATCGAAGTGCTTCTTTCCAATGCCAGGACGTTTCAGCGCGTGGAAGTAATAAGCTTGCCGAAATCTCTGGCCTTCCTAATGAGTGCTGTGCATGCGAACGCTACCTCCAATTACATATGGGTCGGCCCCCAAGGCACCATGATAAAAACAAGCGTGGGGGGTAACATCGGGGGTATATATCAATTTCATACTCCACGAATACCAAACAAATAAAGTGTTACAACCCGCCTTTTCAAGTCCGATCCCGGGCACCAGGTCAAATACAACGCAGCACACCGCAGTCCAGAATCCCCCGCCAGGCTTTGCTTTCGGGGGATTTTTGTTTTGGGGCGCTCTGGCGGAACCGGGCCGTTGTGATGCGGAAGACGAATACCGTCGTCTCACGCTCAAAATGAGCAATAGGTTGATATTTTCGACCGCTTTTTATCATTATTTTGATATCTCGCCGCTCTCGCCCAAGCGTGTGGGCCTGAAAAGACCTGAGCCTGCGGCAGCGCCTCATGCCGCCTAACTCAGGGGCCGCCCAAAGGCAGCAGCACTGCATCGTCCTCATGCACCCCGTCCGGCCGCGTCACGATACTCGTCTCATCCACCGCCACCCACCGTCCCGTCGCCAGTTCGCGCAAATACACCCGCCAGTTGCGCGTCAGCGCTTGCAGTACGGCGGGCGTGGCGTGGCGGATTTCGGTCATGATGGCGTAGCTCTGCAGCCCCGCCAGAAAACCCTGCGCACCCAGCAGCACAAATGGCTCCACGCCTTCCACATCGATCTTGATGCACGCGCGCCTGGCGGCAGACCCGGCAAAGTACGCGTCCAGCATTGTCGTCGGCACCTGCAGCGCCGTAATGCGGTTGCCGCTGCCGGCCGTGCGGGGCAGCGCCAGTGACGATGCGCCCGACCAGTCCGTGTCGATATTCAGTGGCGCGGTGCCCACTTTCTCGCAAACCGCCATCGCCTCGATCGTCACGTTGTGGCGGTAGGCCAGCGTGGCGCGCAGATACGGCAGCAAGGCCGGATTGGCTTCAAAGGCAACGATCCGGCCGTCGAATTGGTCGGCAATTTCCAGCAACATCTCGCCGTAATTGGCGCCGATATCGATGATCAGATCCCAGTCCGCCAGCGCCAGCACATCGCGCCACAGCGCTTGCGCCACCGGGCTGAACGGTTGGCCGGATTGCAGCAAGCGGCGGCCGCGTTGGTCGTCCGGGTTAAGGTATAGCGCATGACCATTCAGCTGGATTGAAGCAAAGCCGCCGTCCATAACTCCCCACTTGTTAATCACACGCCATGCAGATAAACCAAGGGGCCCGCCCCACGGCAAGCCCCTCGTGCTTCTATCAAGTTAGGCAATGCAGCCGCGTCAGAACGATTTGCGCAGCTTGACCGACACCGTCTGGTTGTAAAAGTCCTTATGCCCTTCGCCGTCGTAGCGCGCGGTAATTTCCAGGCCGTTACTGCGATGTAGCACCAGGCCCGCGCCGCCGCGGAACAGCCATGGCGACGGGTTCAGCCCGTACGTCACAAAGGCCGGGCCGCCGCCCACAAACGCCGACGTCACTTGCGCCTGGCGCGCCATCAAGTCATAGCCCGCGCCAAAGTTGGCCGTCCATGACACATCGTCATTGATGGTCTGGAACAGTTTGGCGTCGGCCGACACGATGAACTCCTGCGTGCTTTGTTCCGCCACGTTCAGGTTCAGGCTGTCTGCGCCGGTTTCGCTATAGCTATCGTTGTGCACGCTGCGGTAATCGGCACGAATCGACGGGGTGAGATTGGTGTTGGCGTTGTATGCAATCGTCTTGCCCAGGCCCACACCGGCATGGGCGTTCCAGCCGTTGTAACTGCTGTCGGCGGTGCGGATAACGTCACCAAAATCAATGCCGCGATTGCCACTGGTGTGGTTGCGGCCGTAGTCGATCTGCCAGCTCAAATCGGTGGCTGGCGCCAGGCTGTGGCTGCCATAACCCATCAACTGATAGTTGTTGATGCTGGCCGATTGCGGCGCGTCGGTGCTGGCGCCGCTGACGTGAGTATGCGCATAGGTAAACGCAATACCGGCGCGGTCTTTGGCGGTGACGCCACCATCCACGCCCACAATCACACCGGCGCTGTCGGCGTCATAACCGGCCACCGCGTCTTCCTGGTCTTGCTTGGCCCACGAGCCAAACGGCTTCAGCCATATTTGCCGATCAGTCACATAGCCATCACCCGCCGACAAACCACGGTTGCTTTCCTCGCGCGCCTGGATCACGCGGTCGGTCAGGTTCAGCGTCATGGCGGTGGCGCTGGACGTCCCCCCCGCCACCAGCGGCACCATTTGATGCACGGCTTTGTTGATATCGGCATCGTTGGTCAGCTGGCCCAGCTGGCTGATCACGTGGTTCATGTCCGCGCTGCCGCCGCCGTTGCTGATGATGGCATCCAGCGCGCCCGCCGCCCCACCGGCCGCGCCGCTATTGGGACTGTTGTTGACCACGGTTTGCACTTGCACGCCGCGCTTCACGTTCAGATCCACGTTGTTGCCGTCGATAACGCCTTCAAAGTCGAACAGCACGCTGTTGTCGGTCACGTTAAACGTGGACGCAGTCAGCCCGCTTGAAGTAATCACGCCCGGCAGCACGCCGCCTTTAACCAACGTTGCGCCTTGAGTTACGTCCACCGCGATATTGGCGTTGGCCGGCAAGCTGGCGGTGCCGGTTACATGCAACTGACCGTATTGCGTGGGCGACGTGGCTTCCATGCTGTAGACACCGCCCGCTTGCTGCACGTAATTGCCGGTCAGCGTAATCGGCGTGGCCGAGCGCACGTCCAGCGTGCCGCTGTTGGTCAGCGTGCCGGTCAGGTTGTGGCGTGCGTTCAGCAAGCCATCGCTGCTGATATTGATGGCGCTGGCGGCCAGCGTGTTCTCGGTGGTGTAAGTGCCGTTGACGTTGATGGCCGAAGCGCCACCGCCATCCGCCACCGCGCCGGTCACGCGCGAACCGTTAACCAGATTCAGCACACCGCCATTCAGCGTCAGCCCGCTGTCGATCAGCGCCGAGTTGTTCACCGTGCCCGCCACGTTAAACACGCTGCCCGCCACGGTGTTCTTGACGTTGAAAACGCCTTCGCCAGCCACTTCCAGATCGCCCACATTGATGGTGTTTTCAGTGCCAAAGGTGCCGTTGACCTGCACCGTGCCGGGGCCGCTGATGGCGCCGGTTACCCGGCTGCCCAGGCCATTCAGCGCCAGCACGCTGCCGCTTTGCGCCGTCACCGCGCCATTGATCACCGCCGTGTTCTGCACATTGCCTGCGTTAACCAGCGCGCCGGTCAGGTCATCATCCAGCGTCAGCGTAGCGGGCGCGGCCACGTTAACGCTGCCCGCCGTGATGGTGCCTTCCGAGGCGAAATTGCCATTCACGTTAACCACGCCGCCGCCGGTGATATTGCCGGTAACGCGGGAGTCGGCGTCCAGGTTCAGCGTGCCGTTGTTGCCTACGGTGGGCGCGGTGATGGTATCCACCACTTCCAGCGTGCCGCCCGTGCCGACATTCACTGCGCCAACGTTGATCAAGCCGGTGTTGATATAGCTGCCATTCACGTTAACGGTGGAACCCGCGCCGGTAATGTCGCCTTCGACCACGGCATTGTTGCCATCCAGATTAAGCACGCTGCCCGCCGCGCCCACCACGCCCACGCCCAGCGTGCCGCTGTTGTTGATGGTGCCGGCGTTGGCAATCGGGCCAGCGGCAAACACCGCGTTGTTGTTGCTTAAGGTACCGGCGTTGCTGATGGTGCCGGTGGTGGTGACGGCGTTGTTTACCGTCAGCGCGCCACCGCTATTTACATTAAGCGTGCCGGTGTCGATGGTGTTTTCAGTGGCGAAAGTGCCGTTGACGTTAACGGTGGAGCCGGTGCCGGTAATCGCGCCCGTCACGTGCCCGCTGGGGCCATCAAGATTCAGCGTGCTGTTGGCCAGCTCCACCGTGCCGTTCAGCACGCCGCTGTTGGTCACGGTAGTGGGTGCAGCCGGGTTGCTGATCAGGATGGCTTGCGGCGCGTTGATGGTGCCGGTGTTAATGATGCCGCCGCTGATGGTGGAGGCATCCACCGCAATGCCGGTCTGCCCGGCCGTGATGGTGCCGTTGTTGGTGAGCGTGCCGCTGATGGTGGTCGGGTCAATACTGATGCCGGTGCCGTTAACGGACGTGATCTGGCCAGAGCTGATCACACTGCCGTTGATGGTGGCGTCGATCAAGCGCACGCCGTAGCTGTCGCCGCTGATGCTGGCGCTGTTGCCGCTGCTGCTCAGATCGCCATTCAGCGTCGAGTTACGGAAATACACGCCGGTATCATCGCCGGTCAGGCTACCGGTATTGCTGATGCCGGTGCCGATAGTGGCCGCGCCGTTGACCGACAACGCGGTCGGGCCGCTCACGCTGCCGGCATTCTGCACGCCGCCTGCCAGCGTGGCGTCGTTAATGTCGATGCCGCCTGCATCGCCAGCGATATGACCGGTGCTGGTGTTGATAATCGCAGCCGCCGTGCTGCCGCCATGCAGATCAATGCCACGGCCGCCTTCCCCGCCGCCTTGCAGCGATCCCGAGTTGCTGATCTGGCCAGTCACGCTGGAGCTGCTTACTTCGATGGCCGACGCTTGCGTGGCCACCACCTGGCCGCTGTTGAGCAGATTGCCGGTAACAGTACTGCCGCCGCCCACAAAGATACCGCCGCCATACCCGGCCGAGCCAAAGGTCACCAGGCCTTCGTTATTGATATCGCCCGTCACGTTGGCATTGCTGTTGACGTCGATACCCAGCGAATCCGCCTTGATCTGGCCGCTGGCGGTGTTGTGGATGCCGCCCGCGCCAATCACGCCGCCATCCAGATAAATACCTTCCGAGCCGGTGTTGAGCGTGCCGCTATTGCTGATGCCTTGGGCGATGCTGCTGCCGTCGTGCACATAAATGCCATAAGCCACCTGGGCGTTGCCCGCACCGTGCGCGTTGACGGTGCCGCTGTTCACCAGCGCGCCGGTCACGGTGCCCTGGTCCAGATTGATGCCGCTGTTATTGATGGCATCCAGCGTGCCGCTGTTGGTGACATTGCCGTTGACGGTGGAATGGTTCAGCGCCAGCGCGTCACCGGCGGCATTGATGGTGCCGCTGTTCAATACATTGCCGGTTACGGTCGAGGTGGTATCGATGCTGAAGCCGCCCCCATCCACATCGCCGTTAACGCGGTTGATATGGCCCGCGTTGATGACATCGCCCACCACCGTGCTGCCGGTCAACTGCAAACCGTAGCCATTGGCATTGATGGCGCTGGCGCTGCCCAGGTTGATGCCGCCCGCCAGAATGTGGCTGTTGTTGGCGATGACGATGCCGCTATTGCCGCCGGTGTTGATGGTGCCGTTGTTGATGACGCCGTTACCCACGGTGCTGTTGTTGACGTTAATGCCGGTGCCCACCGCCGCGGTCAGCGTGCCGCTGCTGGAACCCACCTGGCCATCGACCGTGGCGCTCGCAATATTGATGGCGTTCAGGTCCGGCGTATTGATGGTGCCGCCGGTATTCAGCACCGCGCCGTGCACGTTGGACGTATCAATATTGATGTTGCCGCCGTAGTCGCCCACATTGCTGTGCAGATTGCCCGCGTTGCTGATGTCGCCGCTTACGTTCGAGTTGTTGACCACATCAATCGCGGAGCCCGAGCTGGCAATCTCGCCGCCTTGGGCCACGGTAATCCCGCCTGCTGACACCGTGGCGGCATTCAGCTCGATGCCCGCCATGGCGGAGGTGATCGCGCCGCTATTGCTGATGCCCGCGGCCACTGCGCTGTTATCCACCCGGATGCCGTAGGCGGCCGTATAGCTATTGCCGCCCAGCGCATTGACAGTGCCCGCGTTGCTGATGCTGCCCACCTGGCTGCTGCCGGTAATGCTGATGCCCGAATCGCTATCGCTGTTCAGCGTGCCACCCAGATCATTGCGCACCGCGCCCGTCACCGTACTGTTAACCACGGCCACGCCATTACCCAGGGCCGAATTGCTGCCGCCCGGGGTGCTGTTAACGGTGCCGGTATTGATCAGGTTGCCGTTAATGATCGACGTGCTGATGCCGATGCCACCGCCGTAGCTGGCCGCGCCCACATTAATCTGCCCGCCATTCTTGACGTCGCCGGTTACCGCCGACCCGGCAACGTTAATGCCCAGCCCGTTGGCGTTAATGATGGAACTGGGTCCGGTACTGATGCCGCCGCCCTGGATGGTGGCGCCATTGCTCACCAGGATGCCGTCACCGGCGGCATCGATGGTGCCGTTGTTGACGATGCCCGCCCCCGAAATACTGCCATCCAGCCCGATGCCGCTGGATGCGTTGGGCTGCGTCGCCCCACTGGCCACGATATGGCCCGAGTTGGTAATGGTGCCCGTTACCGTACTGCTATTGGCGACGCTGACTGCCACGCCCTGACCACGCGTAATGCTGCCCTGGGCGTCGTTAACAATACTGCCGGTAATCACGCCGCTGGTAACGCTGATACCGCCGCCATCCGAAGTCTGGCCGCCGTAGCTGTTGACCATGGTGCCGTTGTTGTAGATACCGCCGACGACCTGGGTGCCGGTGACTTCAATCCCCAGGCCGGTGGTACCGATGGTGCCGGTATTGTTGATGCCGTCGGCGTTCACCCCGCCCCCGTTAATCACGCGGATGCCGACGCCACCCACGCTGATCGAGCCCGCGTTATTGACGGAGCCCGCATGGCCACCATCCAGCAAGATGCCATCGCTGAACGCCGTAATCTGGCCCGTGCTGCTGCTGGTGATATGGCCGGTGACCGTGCCATTCACCACCAGGGCGTTGCTCAGTGCATTCAGCAAACCGCCGTTGTTATCAATGCTGGCGGCGGTAATGCCGTTGGCGACGTGCACCAGCGGCGCATCGCTATACCAGCCGCCCCCCTGGCTGATAACCACGGCTTCGCCGCTATCCACTTCGCAACCGGTGCCGGAATTAACGGCGGTGGTGCAGGTGGCTAATGCTTGTGCGCCTGCTAGACCAAAGCACGCGGCGGAAATGGCGAGGGCCAGTTGGGAGGGCCTGGGTTGGCGGGTTTTTGTAGACATGAGTAAGCGCCTCTTGCGGACTAAGCGGAAAGATTTGCGCCCAAAGCAAGCAACACGGCCCCGCGTAGAGCAGGGTCCGGCCGGGATGATCGTTACGATCTGATAATTGTTCTGCTCACCCAATATAGAGGCGGCAAACCGCGCCACGGTGACGTTTGTCGGGGTCTGACAGGGCTGTAGGTCAAGGCCGACGCCCTTAGCCTGCTCTGGCTGACGCGGCAAAGCAGACGGCCTCAACTATGCTGGGAGCATTGCAAAAACCTGCGGCGGAACTGGTCTTGCTGACTTTTGTAACCACGTGCAAAGGCCGTCTCAGCCATTTGCAACTCACGCTGCCGACGTGGCTGGCGCAACGCGACTGCGCCGTCATCGTGGTGGACTACGGCTGCCCCGATGGCGCGGGCGACTGGGTGGCGGCGCACCATCCGCAAGTAGCGGTGGTGCGCGTTAGCGATGACGACAGCTTTTGCCTGGCACGGGCGCGCAATGCCGCATTGCCCCATATCCGCACCGAGTGGGTGTGTTTTATCGATGCCGATATTCGCGTCACCGGCGCGCTGGCGGGCTGGTTTGCTCAACAGCCGCACCCGGCCGGCTTTTACCGGCCAGATCCCTTTGATTTTGATACCGGCGGTACCGTGTTGTGTCGCGTGCAAGACGTGCAACGCGCCGGCGGCTACGACGAATTGATCCGCGGTTATGGCGGTGAAGACACCGATCTGTACGCGCGCTTGTTGCGTATCGGCGTGCCGCGCAAAACGTTTAACGGCGCCTGGCTGGCGCCGATACGCCACGATACCGCAGCGCGCCTGCGCTTCTATCCCGACCAGGATCTGGACCAGCATCGACGACTGTTTCTGCTGTACCGGACCATCAAGCTGGATCTGATCGATCTGCATAAACGCATGCTCAGCGCCGAAGAAATGCGCACGATATTTGGCCTGGCGCAGCAAGCGCTGGCGGCTAACGCACCGCTGTCTATCAATCTGGGCGAACAACCCGAATTTCCCGCCTTTGAGGGCTTCAGCCTGCAGCGCAGCCTGGTCTACAACCTCACACCGCGGCAAACATCATGAGCCGCATCCTGTTTGCGTGGGAACTGGGCGACAACCACGGCCATCTGTGGCGCTTGTTGCCGATTGCCTTGGCGGCGCGCGCGCAAGGCCATGACATCAGCTTTGCCCTGCGCGCCATGCGCAGCGCACAACGTTATCTAACGCCGCGTAGCGTGCCCTTTGTGGCCTGCCCCAATCCGTACGATGTGCCCGCGCTGGGGCGCGACCCGTCCACCTATGCCGACGTGCTGGCGCTAAATGGCGCCACCGATGTGGATTTGCTCGGCGGCATGGTGCGCGGCTGGCGGCAGTTATATCGGCTGGTGCAGCCCGACGTGGTGGTCATCGACCATGCGCCGACGGCCTTGATGGCCAGCCGCGTGGCGGGCATACGCAGCGTGCAGATCGGCACCGGCTTTGCCATCCCGCCCAGCCTGATGCCCGCACCGTGCTACCGCGCCTGGGATAGCGATATCGAGGCACGGCAACACACCCAGGCGGCGGTGGAGCACGCCGTGGCCAGCGTCTGCGAAATGCCCTTGTCCACCGCCTTGCAAGCCGACCATACCCGCTTGTTATCGCTACCCGAACTCGACCATTACGCCACGGTGCGCCCCGCTGGCGCGCTGTTTCTCGGTGGCATGCCGCAGCCGCCCGCAGGCCAGGCGGTGCAATGGCATACCGACAAAACCCACATCCTGGTGTATCTGCAAAGCGGGGACTGGCTGGGCACGGTGCTGGAAGGCCTGGTCAATAGCGAAGCCGAAGTGATCGCCGTCGTGCCCGGCATTGCGCTGGCGCAGGCGGCGCAGTTTCCGGAATTGCGCATCTACCCGCAGCCGGTGCAGCTGGAGCCCTTATTGCCGCGCTGCGATCTGATCATCAGCCACGGCGGCCACGGCACCGCGCTGAATGCCTTGCGCGCCGGTGTACCGCTGCTGATGTTGCCGCAGCATATGGAACAACTGCTGGTGACCGAACGTGTGGCCGTCGCTGGCGCGGGGCTGGGCGTGTTTCCCACTCATATCGAAAGCAGCTTTGAACACGTGCTGTTTACGCTGCTGATGTCGCCGCAATATCGCGCCGCCGCACAACAAGTGGCCACGCGCTACGCCGAATGGCGCGATGAATTTGCGCTGCAGCAGATGCTGGCGGTGCTCAACACGGCGTGCGCCGAGGCCGCTTGAATGAGCGCGTCGGCTGCATCATTCGTCGTCGCGCCGTCCCCACGCTGCGTTGTCGGTTTTGATCGGGTGATACAGCAGATTGGGCAATTCAAAACTGGCCGGGTCTTCATGAAAATACGCGGGCCGCGCCGGCCGCCACACATAAGTGCCGGGTGCGAGAAAGGGTTCGCTGGGCGTATTCAGATAATTGCGCGCCAGCCGCTGTCCGGGCCGCCGCGCCAGATCCAGCGTGCGCAAGCCGCACACGGCGGCCACGGTGGGCAGAATGAATTCGTAATGCCCCGCCCAGGCCGGGTCGGCCACGGCGTGCTGGTAGGCCAGCGCCAGGGTTCTGGAAACGCGAATCAGCGGATGAAAACCACGGCAGAACAAATGCGGGTCTACCGCAGCGGGCGCGCTGGCTTGCTGCCAATGAAACCACTCGATATCACGATCCCGCGGACGCAACGACGAGCTCAGCAAATCAGCGGGCTCGGCATGGTACTGGCTGAACAGATCAGCCCAGTTGCCGGCGAAATCGACGTCGTATTCCATAAACCACACCTGCGGCTGCGGCAGCGCCAGCAAACACGGCAGCATGGCGGCATCGAGCAAACCGCGCTGCACGCCGTCGTTGCGCAGCATTTGCGCATGGCGCTGTGGCAATACCGTGGCCGGGTCGGCGATGGCCAGATCGCTGTCCAGATCGATAAAGCGGCTGCGATTAAACACCAGCCGCCATTGCACCCACGGCGCACTCTCGGCGGCCAGCCGCGCAAAATGCGCGCGCACGCGCGGGGTATCGATATGCGAAAAAAACACGCCACCGGCGCGCTGATCGGGCAAAGGGGGCTGCGGCACAGTCATGGGGGTGATTACACACGGTGGATTGGGCGGGCTAATGCCAACAGCATAGCGGCTGGCGACGCAATATGACGCGGATTTGCGTGGTACTGGCCACCTACCACGGCGCGGCCTTCCTGCCCGAGCAACTGGCCAGCCTGGCGCAGCAAACGCGGCTGCCTGATGAATTGATCATCGCGGATGACGCCTCCAGCGACGGCAGTCTCGACACCGCCAAAAGCGTGGCGCTGCCGTTTACCGTGCATTACTTTCGCCAGGCGCAACGTGTGGGCTACGCGCATAACTTTGCCGCTGCAGCGGGCCAGGCGCGCGGTGATCTGATCTTGTTTTGCGATCAGGATGATGTGTGGTTGCCGCACAAAATTGCGCAGATCGAGGCGCTGGCGGCCACGTCGCCCGCGCAGGTGTTCACGCATGATCTGAGCTGGTTTAGCGCCGAACGCCCCGCCGCCATTCCGTCCTATTTTGCGTATCTCCAGCAACTGGGACTGGACCGGGCCGTGTGCCTGAAAGGCTGTGCCCTGGCGGTGCGCGCCGAATTTATTGCGCAACACGGCTGGCCCGACCCGGCGGCGCAAATGCCGCATGATTTCTGGTTTGCTTTTTTGGGCACGGCGCTGCAACAACGCGCGTTTATAGAGCAGCCACTGCTGCGCCATCGCATGCACGGTGGCAATGCCTCAGCATGGTTGCCGCAACAAGCTGATCTGCAATTTGTGCGGCCCGAACAACTGGCCCACACCAGCGCCGTCGCGCAATTGATCGACCTGTGCATCAAGCCGCGCACCGTACGCTGGATTGCGCCATTGCTTGAAACCTTGGGGCGCATCGATACGCCCGCCGCCCACGCCGCCATCGCTCAGTTGCAATCCCAGCGCGCCAGACTGGGTGATCCCCAGCCCTGAACTGATCGCCCCCGCGGCAAAAAAACGCGTGCTGCGCTGCGCAAAAAGTGGCCTCGCATGATACCGTCCGCATATCCACTGACCCCGCCGCTGATGACGCGTTAGCCAAGGCCTGCGCCCGGTTGCAACCGAGCGCCACAACACTTGCGCAACGCCCTTCCCCGTCAGCACATCCACGAGACATTTGATGGAATCGAAGATTGACCCCCTTGATCATGAGCTTGCCACCGACCCCACCCACACCCCGACCGCTCTGGTCCAGCCACCGCATGGTCTGGCGTTTGCCGAGCTGGCATTGGCGGTGGGCGGCTTTGCCATTGGTACCGCCGAATTCGCCGCCATGGGCATCCTTCCCGAAGTCGCCAGCGATCTGCACGTAACCATTCCCGAAGCGGGCCACATGATCAGCGCCTACGCGCTGGGCGTAGTGGTGGGCGCGCCGCTGATCACCATCCTGCTGGCGCGTATGCCGCGCCGCGCTTTGCTGATTGTGCTGATGTTGTTGTACGCCGTGGGCAATGGCGCCACCGCCTTGCTGCATCACTACGGCCTGATGCTGGTGAGCCGCTTTGTGGCGGGCTTGCCGCATGGCGCTTATTTTGGCCTGGCCGCCCTCGCCGCCGCCGCGCTGGTGCCGCCACATAAACGCGGTGCGGCCATCGGCAAAGTGATGTTGGGCTTGAGCGTGGCCAACGTCATCGGCGTGCCCGCCGCCACCTGGCTGGGCCAGGCGCTCGGTTGGCAGGCGTGCTTTGCCGGTGTGGCCCTGATCGCCTTGTTTACCGCAGGCATGATTGCGTACACCGTGCCGCCGCTGCCGATGGCGCAAAAAGCCAGTCCGCTGACCGAACTGGGCGCGTTCAAACGTCCACAAGTATTGTTGACGCTGCTGGCCTGCGCCATCGGCTTTGGCGGCATCTTTTCGGTGTACAGCTATGTGGCCTCCACGCTGACCCAGGTCACCGGCATGAACGCGCAGCATGTGCCGTTTGCGCTGGGCTTGCTCGGCGTCGGCATGATCGTCGGCAATATCGCTTGCGGCTGGTTTGCTGATCGCTGGCTGGAACGCACAATGCTCGGCTGGTACGGCTTTACCGTGCTGATGCTGCTGGTGTTTGTGCTGGCCGCACCGCATCTGTGGGCGGTGTTGCCGGTGCTGTTTGGCATCGGCGTGGCCTCGGCTTGCAATCCGGCCTTTCAGTCGCGCTTGATGGACGTGGCGGGCGACGCGCAATCGCTGGCGGCGGCGCTGAACCACAGCGCCTTCAATATCGCCAATGCGTTGGGCGCGTGGCTGGGCGGCATGGCGATTGCGGCGGGTCTGGGCTGGACCTCGACTGGCTGGGTGGGCGCCATCCTGGCCGTGCTGGGAATCGTCGTGGTGCTGTGGTCGTTTGGCCTGGAACGGCGCACGCTGCAGACCGCGTAAAACGCTTTTTCCTGCTATTTATGCGGGTTAGCTCGCTTAAATAGCGGGATTTTGGTAGTTACATACGCAAATAAAACACCCGGCCAGAGCCGGGTGTTTTGCATTACAGGGACCGCTTTACGCCGGGGCGATTACGGATTAACCAGCGGCTTCATCTGATTGGCAAACGGCCAGCCCTGCGCGTAATCGGTATCAATCTGCCAATCGAACACACCCAAGGTGGCTGGATACGCCGCCTTGATGGCATTCCACGTGCTGGTGGCCTGGCCGATGCTCATATAGTTGGTCACGCCCGGGTTTACGCCAAAGCCGACCACCACATGGCTGGGGCCCAGCAACGTCATCCAGGTTGCGATATTGCTTTGTACATAGCTCGGGTCCGCCAGGTTGGGGCCGTCGTAGTACTGCGGCGCGCAATAATCCAGCGCGTTGCCCTGCAGCAGTTGCTGGCAGAAGGTCTGGTCCACCGCACTCCACGGCGCGGGTGCGGAGGTGATGATAAAGCCCGGCCAACGCGCTTTCAGTTGCTGGCCTATCCACACCATTTCGCTGGTATTGGGGTTGTCGGACGCCTCGTAATTGTCCCAATCAATCCCGTCAAAACCGCCCAACTGGCTGTAGATGCTGATGATGCTGTTTACAAACGCCTGCGAGCGCGCGCGCGTTTCAAAGGTAACGTTCTCGTTGGCCCCGCCTATGCTGAGGATCACCTTGCGGCCTTGCGCACGCACCGTGGCGATATCGGCCACCAGATTGGCGGCGGCGGTGGCGTTCTCAGGGGCAATCCATTCCACCGCGCCCGTGCTGCCCGGCTGCCCATCCACGGGCGTGGCGGCAAACAGATAGATCACGTTGTAGTTGGCGTTCACGTTGGCAATGCGCACCGGATCGCTCAGCCAACGCGGCCAGTAGCCGCCCACCACATGCGCGGGCAAGCCGCCGGAAGGCGTCGGGGTGGGCGTGGCGCTGCCGCAAGTGGTTTGCGCCCAGTAATAAGTGCTGATGGTGGGATTGGTGGCGTCGCTACCATTGGTGCCGACGGCTTTTTCCAGATAGTAGAGACCGTTGGGCGTGTATTTGACGATGGTGCCCAGCGGATAGTTAACGCCCGCAGTCCACACCACGTAGTTGCACGACGCGCTGGGCGTGGGCGCTGGCGTTGGAGCCGGAGTGGGCGCTGGCGTGGGCTTGGGCGTCGGGGCCGGTGTAGGAGCCGGTGTCGGCGCTGGCGTGGGGGCAGGCGTCGGCGTGGCGCTGCCAGTATCTACGCCCAGATCTTTCCAGAGCGAGCCCACCGTCACAGCCGGATTCCAGCCCGCCCCCACATAAGCGGTATGCGCAATCAGCGCCTGATAATCATGCCCGTTGTAGCTGACGATGGTGCCCACGGCGTACGTGGTCCCTTCTTGCCAGGCCGGATAAGTAGCCGCGCTGCTGTACGCGACCGGAACGGCCAGCGCAGCGCTGACCAGCCAAAGTTTGCTGTGTTGCATCTGTCCACATCCTCAGTTGGGGTTAAGCCCAGGGCGGTGGCGCGCCGAATCGGCCTTTGCGGCTCTATGGGGCGGCCGGGCGAATTTGGTATCCCGTGGCTGGATACTAGCTTGCAGATTCTGTAATTTCAGTGCCACTCAGGCGGCAAATCGGGCCGCCAGGCCATTGCTTAGCGGTCCTACCGGCCGTGGGTGACCCCGCGCGACCAGCCAGAAAACTTTAATAGCTAGGCTGCTTATTAAAGCTTTCTGGTATAAACCTTTAATTAGGCCCTACGCTATTAAAGGTTTCTGATGCGCAAAAATGATCTCCATCCGCGTCTTCGCGCCACCGCTGTGCCCATTCCAGAGCGCAGTGGCGCGTTTGCGGTGATGCCATTGCCTGTCCCGCACCGGCTGGATACCGGCGTGGATGCAGCATTGATCGCGCATGCCCGACGCGAGCTGGATGGATTGTCCGACGCCATGCGGCGCTTTCCGTACGCCGATTTACTGATCCGCACACTCAATCGCCGCGAGGCGGTAGGCAGCAGTCAGATCGAGGGCACGCGTACCGGCTTTGATGAGCTGCTGCTGTATGAACTTGCGCTGGGTGCCGAAGATGCGCCGGACGACGCCGATGCCAGTGAAACGCTGGCCTATGTACAGGCCTGGATGCATGGCGCGGAGGCTATCCAGCAAAACGGCGTCGCTGCATTAAACCAGGCGCTGATCTGCAACCTGCATGCGATCTTGATGGCGCGCGAACCCCGTGCGCAGCCCGGCGAATACCGGACTATTCAGAACTACATTGGTAGCACGCTGGAACTGGCGCGTTACGTACCGCCCCCGCCCGAAGCCATTCCCGCATTGATGGCCGACCTGGAGGGTCTACTGCAGTACGAGCCCGAAGACGTGATGTTTGCGCCCGTGCTAACCCGCGCTGCGATTGCCCACGTGCAGTTCGAGGCCATCCACCCGTTTCGTGATGGAAACGGCCGGACCGGCCGCATGCTGTTACCGCTGATGTTTCTCGCGGAAGGTGACCCTCCCGTCCATCTGGCGAGCTTTCTCAAACTGCGGCAGCAGGCCTATTACGATGCGCTGCTTGGCGTACAGATGCAGCTGGATTGGGGCCCATGGGTGGCGCTGTTTCTGGAGTGCGTGATCGCATCTTGCCAACACACGGTGGGATTGATCGCTCAGCTGGAAACATTGCTCGCGCAATGGACGCAGTTGCTGAACGACGCGGGCAAGCGCAAACACGCCACCGTGCGCAAATTGCTGCCCCTGCTGGCTGGCCATCCGGTGTTGTCCACACGTGAAGTGGCCAAACTGCTGGACGTGAGTTTTCCCGCAGCCAACACTGCGATCAATGATCTGGTGGAGCTGGACATCTTGCGGCTGGCGCGAGGCCAGCAACGCAACCGTTATTTTCAGGCGCATCAGGTACTTAACGCCATGTACGCCGGCATGGACGAGGTTTTACGCAATGCCGAACGTCACCGCCATTTTTGAATGATCTTCCACCTTATCGCCTGAGAGAGATTCATGCTGTCACGCCGTACTTTCGTCACCAGCCTCACCCTGTTGGCCGCCCTTGCGCTGGCCGCTTGTGCCGATTCCAACAACGCCGACCCCAAGGTCTATCACAAGCTGGAAATCCGGCTGGATAAAAGCCTGAAAGAAGCCAGTGACATCCACTGGAGCTACGGCCCCGATGTGCCGGCGGGTTATATCGCCAGTGCGCGCGATATCAACAACTTTGAAAACCACTTTGCACCGATGCGGATTCCGGACGAATTCAGCATCAGCTGGCAAACGCCCGATGGTGTGAAACACAGCGCACGCGCGCCGGTAAAAGGCCATCTGCCCAAATCAGCCAGCGAACGCGTGGTGGGTATCCTGGTGTTTTACGACCATATCGAAGGCTATCTGGTGGAGCGCGGCGCATTGGGCGAACAGGAATGGCGGTTTTATTGAGCGCCATCGGGCAAATGCCGTAACTAGTAATTTACCGCGCGTTATAACGCTTTAACCCCTTAACCCGTTGTATTTCAATTTTTATGGACATCTTTGAACTGGGTGCGGCGCTGAAAGCAGCGCACATCGCAACGGAAATCACACAAGCCGAACTGGCTGCCCGCACCGGCGTCAGCCTGTCGACCATCTCGGCGCTGGAACGCGGCCGCCTGGGCGAAATCGGCGCCAGCAAACTCGGCCAGCTGTTTCGCGCCACCAATATGGAACTGACGGTCAAGCCGCGCGGCCAGCGCCGGACCCTGGACGATGTGTACGAAGAACAACGGCTACGCAGAGTCGCGGCGGCGGAGGCCCAGCAGTATCCGCCAGGTAGCCGGCGAAAAAACCAGCCGCGCCAGCGTGTGCGCAAAAGTACTAAAAAAGCGCCCGCAGACTGAGCATGGCGTCGCCGCGCATCGGGTCATCATCCAGTTACCCGCTTGCCACGCGCGGTGCCCGCTCAGCAGCCAGTACGCACCCGCAAGCGCGCACGCCGCCAGCCGCGTAGCACGTCCGCCTCAGTTCTCAAACCGATAGCCCGCCCCATAGACTGACTTGATCCACTCCTCGCCCACTTCCCCCAGCTTGCGCCGCAGGTTTTTGACGTGGCTATCCACGGTGCGGTCGGTGACGATGCGGCGGTCGAGGTAGAGGTGGTCCATCAACTGGTCACGCGAGAAGATCCGGCCGGGTTCGGCGGTCAGGGTGTTGAGCAGGCGAAACTCGACCTGGGTCAGGCCCAGATCGCGGCCGAACAGGCTGGCACGCGCGGCCGCTTCGTCGATGCTCAGGCCGCTGGCGACGTTGTCGCCGGGGGCGCGGTGGTGGCGGCGCAACACCGCTTTGACACGGGCGACCACTTCGCGCGGGCTGAACGGTTTGCAGATGTAATCGTCGGCGCCAACGTCCAGCCCCAGCAGGCGGTCTACCTCATCGACGCGTGCGGTCAGCATGATGATGGGGGTGTCCGAAAACGCGCGGATTTCGCGGCAGATCTGGATGCCGTCGACGTTGGGCAGCATCAGATCAAGGATGACCAGGTCAGGTGCCTGAGCGCGAAAACGCGGCAACGCCTCGGCGCCATCCAGCACTTGGGTGCAGCGGTAGCCGCTGGCTTGCAGGTAATCGCGCACGATGGCCGATAGATTGGGTTCGTCTTCGACGATCAGGATATGCTCAGCGGGCTGTTCGCTCATTTCCCCTCCACGCTATAGATTTTTCCAGCCCCCGGCAGCGTGACCGCAATCCGCAAGCCCCCCAACGGCGAGGCACTGGCGCTGATCTGGCCATCGTGGGCTTCGACGATATTGCGGCAGATCGCCAGGCCCAGACCGCTGCCGCCGCTATTGCGGTTGCGCGAGCCTTCGGTGCGATAAAAGCGTTCAAACAAGCGCGGCAGTTTTGCCGCGTCCACGCCGGGTGGGCTGTCGTCAAACAGCAGGCTGATCTGGCCACCCGCGCGTTCGGCAGTCACGCGCACTTCGCCACCCCGGTCGGTATAGCGCAGGGCGTTTTCCAGCAGATTGACTACCAGTTGCTGCAAGCGGCGTTCGTCTCCATCCACCATCAGCGGCGTGCTGGCCAGGCGCCAGCTCAGTTGCAGGCCGGCGGCGTGAAAGCGCGCCTGCATGCTGTCGAGCAAAGCCGGCAGCAGCAAAGTCAGATTGAGCGGTTCGCGTCGATAAGTAAGCGCGCCGACATCGGTCAAGGACAAGTCGTGCAGGTCATTCACCAGTTTGCCCAACTGGCCGATTTGCTGGGCGATCGGCTCCAGCGCTGCTTGCGTCAGCGGGCGGATGCCGTCCTGGATGGCTTCGACTTCGGCGCGCATTACCGCCAGCGGCGTGCGCAACTCGTGCGAGATATCGGCCATAAAATTACGCCGCGCGCGTTCGGTATGTTCCAGCGCCTGCGCCAGATGGTTAAAGTCGCGGGCCAGCGCGCCCAGTTCATCCTGGCTGGTTTCGGGCACGCGGCTGGCGTAGTTGCCGCTGGCAAGGCGATGGGTGGCGCCGGTCAGGCTGTGCAGCCGCAGCAGCAAGGTGCGGGCCAGCAAATACGCCAAAGCAGCGGCGAACAGCACCGAAAACACGCCGATTAACCACCAGACATGCAGCTGTGCTTCGTAAAACCGCACGTCCCCGGCCGCAATGGCTTTCTGAAACGGCACCATCGCCAGCCAGCCCACGGTGCGGCCCGCCACCACCACCGGCAACAAAATCGATTCGCGCCCCACGCCGGGGTTGCCGACCACTTTTTTGTAATCGGCATCCAGCAAGCCAAAGCGCGCAACGGCGCCGGTCTGATCCGAGATCGGCGGCCCGCTGAGCGCGCGGTTGGGGTCGGGCTCGGGGCGCATCAGATGAAACCAGCTTTCCAGATCGCCGCGCAGATATTGCCAACTGCCGTGCTGGCGGTAAGCGTCCTGCATATGCGGCAGCACCTCGCGCATGCGTTCAACGCCCTGATCGTTCAGATAACCAAGAAAGCCGCGCTGGAAACTGATGCGCGCCGCTACGCCGTTGACCAGCAGCACAACGGCACAGGCGGCCACGATGGCGATAAACAGCTTGGCGGTAATGCCGAGTTTCATAAGTGAGTCGCCGCGTCAGAGAGTGGATTGTTTTTTAATGATTACCGCGCCAGCGCGGCTAAGTCCATGCGCGCGGGCAGTGCCGGGGCAAACTCCATATTCACTCCACATTGTGTGCTTAGCGTATGCGCTGATTCTTATACAACCGGCGGATCCCGCGCATGCTTTTCTCAGCTCAGTCTCTTGCTCCTGTTCGATTGCTGGCCATCCCGGCCCTGCTGGCGCTGGCCGCCTGCAATGATCAACAAGCCCCGCAACCACGCCAGGCCCAGGTCGGCGTAATCGCCGTACAAGCGCAACAACTGGCGATGAACCAGTCGCTGCCCGGTCGCACCGTGGCCTATATGACTTCGGATGTGCGGCCGCAAGTCAGCGGCATTATCCAGAAGCGCCTGTTCACCGAAGGCCAGGATGTGAAGGCGGGCCAGGTGTTGTATCAGATCGACCCGGCCACCGCGCAAGCTGCCTATGACAATGCCAATGGCACGCTGCAACAGGCGCAGGCGGCCGTGCTGTCGGCCAAACCGAAGGCTGAACGCTACGCCAATCTGGTCAAGCTGGACGCCGTCAGCCAGCAGGATCTGGATGATGCCAACGCCACGCTGCGCCAGAACCAGGCCGCCGTGGTGGCGGCACAAGCAGCCCTGCAGACGGCAAAGATCAATCTGGATTACACCCGCATCACCGCGCCGATTTCCGGCCGCATCAGCGCCTCGACCTATACCCCGGGCGCACTGGTCACCGCCAGCCAGACCACGGCGTTAACCACCATCCAGCAACTCGATCCCATCTATGTCGACGTGACGCAGTCCAGCAGCGAATTGCTGGCGTTGCGTAAACAACTGGCCAGCGGCGCGCTGGCGTCTTTGCACGGCAAGATTCCGGTGCAGATCCAGCTGGAGGACGGCAGCCTTTACGCGCAAAAAGGCACGCTGGAATTCGTCGGCACCGCCGTCGATACCAGCACCGGCAATGTCACGCTGCGCGCGCTGGTGCCCAATCCGGACAAGTTGTTGCTGCCCGGCATGTATGTGCATGCGGTGCTGCCGATGGCGATCAACAACGCCGCCATTCTGGTGCCGCAAGACGCGGTCAGCCGCAATACCAAGGGCGAGGCCACGGTCAAGCTGGTAGGCGCTGACGGCAAGATTGCCGACCGCGTGGTGCAGACCGGCGATGCCGTTAATGACCAATGGGTGATTAGCGCGGGCCTGAAGGCGGGCGAGCAACTGGTGGTGGAAGGCGGCAGCAAAACCCACACCGGCCAGGTGGTGGGCACCCATCCCGCAGCCAGCGGCCACGCCGCGTCGGCCCCGGCGCAAGCCACTAACGCGTCGGCAACTGCCGGCCAGCAAAGCTAAGGCGGCGCCATGTCTCGTTTTTTTATTGATCGTCCGATTTTTGCCTGGGTGATTGCCATCGTGATCACGCTGGCGGGTGCGCTTTCGATCAGCCAGCTGGCGGTCGAGCAATACCCCAATATCGCACCGCCCACGGTATCGATCCGCGCCACCTACACCGGCGCTTCGGCCCAGACCGTCGAAAACTCAGTCACGCAGGTGATTGAACAGCAGATGTCCGGGCTGGATAACCTGATGTATATGTCGTCGTCGAGCACCTCGGCCGGCAGCGCCAGCGTGCAACTGACCTTCAAGGCCGGCACCAATCCCGACGTGGCGCAGATGCAGGTGGAAAACAAGCTGCAGCAAGCCGAAGCAATGTTGCCGCAGATCGTGCAAAGCACCGGTCTGACCGTGAGCAAATCATCGGCAGGCAGCTTTTTTGAAGTGCTGGCGTTTACCTCTGACGACGGCAGCATGAGCGGCACCGATATCGCCGACTTTATGAATTCAACGCTGCAAGACCCGATCAGCCGCGTTAACGGCGTTGGCAAAGTGCAGGTCATGGGCTCGCAATATTCGATGCGCATCTGGCTGGCGCCGGACAAGCTGCGCACCTATTCGCTGATGCCGTCGGATATCACCGCCGCCATCACTGCGCAAAACGCGGATGTGTCGTCAGGCCAGCTCGGCGCATTGCCCGCCAGCAAGGGCCAGGCGCTCAATGCCACGATCACCTCGCGCAGCCGCCTCAAGACGGTGGATCAGTTCAAACAGATCGTCGTCAAATCCGGTACTAACGGCGCCGTGGTGCATTTGTCGGATGTGGCCAGCATCGAGCTGGGCGGTGAGGATTACACCATCACCAGTTTGTTCAATGGCATGCCCGCCGCCGGTATTGGGATCGAACTGGCCAGTGGCGCCAATGCCATGGCGGTGTCCAAAGCGGTGGAAGCGCGGCTGAACGAACTGAAGCCGTATTTCCCGGCCGGCGTCAGCTACAAGATCGCCTCCAGCACCACGCCGTTTGTAAAAATCTCGATTGAAGAAGTGGTCAAGACCCTGCTCGAAGCCGTGGTCCTGGTGATTGCGATCATGTATCTGTTCTTGCAGAACTGGCGCGTCACCCTGATCCCGGCGATTGCGGTGCCGGTGGTGCTGATGGGCACGTTTGGCGTGCTGGCAGCGCTGGGTTACTCGATCAATACACTGACCATGTTCGGCATGGTGCTGGCGATTGGTTTGCTGGTGGATGACGCCATTGTGGTGGTGGAAAACGTCGAGCGCGTGATGAGCGAAGAAGGTCTGTCGCCGCGCGACGCCACACGCAAATCGATGGCGCAGATTACCGGCGCGCTGGTGGGCATTGCGCTGGTGCTCACCGCCGTGTTCTTGCCGATGGCCTTCTTTGGCGGCTCCACCGGCGTGATCTATCGCCAGTTTTCGGTGACCATCGCCTCGGCCATGTTGCTGTCGGTGCTGGTGGCGATGACGTTGACGCCCGCGCTGTGTGCCAGCTTGCTCACGCCCGTGGAAAAAGGCGGCCACACCACCCGCCGCGGTCCGCTCGGACGCTTCTTTGCCTGGTTTAACGATCGCTTTGATCGCAGCGCCAATCGCTATCAGCACGGCGTGCAACGCGTGCTGGGCCACCGTCGTATCGGCGTGGGGATCTATCTGGCGCTGATCGTCGGCATGGGCCTGCTGTTCTGGCATCTGCCTACCTCGTTCTTGCCCGATGAAGACCAGGGCACCTTGATGGTGTCGATCAAACTGCCGCCGGGCACCACCAAAGAAAAGACCCAGCTCGTGGTCAACCAGGTGTCGGACTTTGTACGGGCACAGCCCGAAGTAAATACGGTGATGGCCATCAGCGGTTTCAGCCTTGGCAGCATGGGGCAGAACGCGGGCATGGCGTTTATCCAGCTCAAAAACTGGAAAGACCGCAAGGCCGACGCGGCCAGCATCGGCAACCGGATTACCGGGGCCATGATGAAACGCTTTGCCGACGCACAAGTGTTTGCCTTTGCCCCGTCCGGCATCCCCGGCCTGGGCCAGGCCAGCGGCTTTACCCTGGAACTGCAGGATTTTGGTGGCGCCGGGCACGAAGCCCTGGTGGCCGCACGCAAACAACTGCTGGATCTGGCCGCCAAAGACCCGCTGCTGAGTTCGGTGCGCTATTCCGCACTGGAAGACGCGCCCACCTTTGATGTGAAGATTGACGACGCCAAGGCCGGCGCGCTCAGCCTGACGCAAAGCGATATCAACAGCACGCTGGCCACCGCGTTTGGCGGCACCTACGTCAACGACTTCATCGATAAAGGCCGCGTCAAAAAGGTCTATGTCCAGGGCGTGGCCAGCGCGCGCATGTTGCCGCAAGACATCAACCAATGGGCCGTGCGCAATAGCGATAACGCCATGGTGCCGTTCTCGGCCTTTGCCAGCAGCGGCTGGAGCTATGCCCCGGCCACCCTGGCGCGCTTTAACGGTACGGCGTCGATGGAAATCAGCGGTCAACCGGCCGATGGCGTGAGCTCGGGTACGGCCATGGCCGAGATGGTCAAACTGGTTGGCCAGTTGCCGGCGGGCTTTGGCTATTCGTGGTCGGGCCTGTCGTACGAAGAACAAGCCGCTGGCGCGCAAGCGCCGCTGCTGTATGCCGTGTCCTTGCTGTTTGTTTTCCTGTGCCTGGCCGCGCTGTATGAGAGCTGGTCGATTCCGTTCTCGGTGATGCTGGCCGTGCCGATCGGCATCGTCGGGGCGCTGGTGTTCACCGCCACGCGCGGGCTGAACAACGACGTGTACTTCCAGGTTGGCTTGCTGGCCACGGTGGGTCTGGCGGCCAAGAACGGCATTCTGATCGTCGAATTTGCCCGCGAACTGGAGCACAAAGGCGCCACGGTGTTCAACGCGGTGCTCGAAGCCGCTCGGCAACGGCTGCGCCCGATTCTGATGACATCGCTGGCCTTCTTGTTGGGCGTGCTGCCGCTGGTGATCAGCAGCGGCGCGGGCTCGGGCGGGCGCCATTCGCTGGGTACGGGCGTATTCGGCGGCACGCTGGCCTCGACCGCACTGGGCATCTTTTTTATTCCCCTGTTCTACCTGATCGTGCGCACGCTCGCGCCGGGCAAAAAGAAACAGACGCAGATCGCGCATACGGATGAACATCATGACGCTGAATAAACTCACTTCCCGCTTGCTGCTGAGCGCGCTCAGCGCCAGCATCCTGGCCGGTTGCGCCAGCATGGCGCCGCAATATCAACAGCCTGCTGCGCCGGTACCGGCGCAATTTGCCGGCGCCGATGCCAGCGCCCCGGCCACGGCCACAGCGGCGCTGACCAGCCTGGACTGGCGCAGCGTGTTTGTGGATGAGCGCTTGCGCCAGGTGATTGCGCTGGCGCTGCAAAACAACCGCGACCTGCGCGTGGCCGTACTCAATATCGAAAAAGCACGCGCCAGCTACCGCATCGATCAAGCCGATCTGTTCCCGGCGGTGACTGCGGGCGCCAGCCAGACCACCAGCGGCAATGGCAATACGGTCAGCCGTAGCGCCTCGGCCACTGTGGGCTTCAGCGCGTGGGAGCTTGATCTGTTTGGCCGCATCCGCAGCCTGAGCGACGAGGCCCGGCAAACCTGGCTGGCCACCGCGGAAACCCAACGCAGCACGCGCATGAGTCTGCTGGCGGAAGTGGCGGGCGACTGGTTGACCGTGGCGGCCTACCAGCAGCAAGTGGCGCTGGCACAGCAAACGCTGGCCAGCCAACGCCAGACGCTGACGCTGACCGAACAGATGCACGCCGCCGGTTCGGCCTCGGGCACCGATTTGTCTGCCGTGCAATCCACCGTCGAAAGCGCGCGCGCCGACGTCGCCAATTACGCCACGCAACTGGACGAAGCGCGCAACGCGCTTGATCTGGTGGTGGGTACCGCCGTCCCTGCGGCATTGCTGCCGTCTGCCAACGACAGCAACACCGCCATTGCGCTGGCCCCCGTCAACGCTAATGCGCCATCGAGCCTGTTATTGCAGCGGCCCGATGTGCTCTCGGCCGAACACACCCTGCAAGCCGCCAACGCCGACATTGGCGCGGCGCGCGCAGCGTTCTTTCCGAGCATTAGCCTGACCGGGGCCGCCGGGGTGGGCAGCGATGCGCTGTCCACGCTGTTTAGCGCGGGCACCCGCACCTGGTCATTTATCCCCAGCATTACTGTGCCGATTTTTAATGCGGGATCGCTCAAAGCCTCGCTCGATAGCGCCGAGATCAGCAAGAACATCGCGGTGGCGCAATACGAAAAAGCCATCCAGACCGCGTTTAGCGAAACCTCTAACGCGCTGGCCGTGCGGGCCCGGCTGAACGAACGCCTGGCGGCACAAACCGCCCTGATCACCGCCCAGACCCGCACCTACAACCTGGCGCAAGCGCGCTACCAGAACGGCGTGGACAGCTATCTGCTAACGCTGACGGCGCAACGCGCGCTATACAGCGCACAGCAAGACCTGATTACGCTGCAACTGAGCGAAGCCACTAACCGCGTCACGCTGTACAAGGTGTTCGGCGGCGGGGCCGATGCGCAGGGGGATGTGGTGGCTAGCCGCTGATCATCAAGTCGCTGCAGTGCAAAAGCCGCTGACGGGACTCAGCGGCTTTTTTTTTCGTGCTGATCAAGCCGGCAAGCTCGCCACGCCCGCCTTCCTGGCCAGATGCAGTAACGCGGCGGCATCAAATGCATTGATCTTGCCCCGCCACAACGCGGTTGCCGCCTCCGTCGACAACCCCAATTGGACTGCAATTTGTGTAACTGGCTGGCCACTGTTTTTGATATGAGCCTTCAACAGCATCATCAGATGGGCGCGTTGCTTCATCTCCTCAGCGTGTCCAGGCGTAGCTTCGATCGCGTCCCAGACGCTGGCGTAGTGGTGGATATCCATGGACTGCTTCCTTGATGCGTGCAAGAAGCCATCGGACTGGGCAAAAGCGTGCGCGTTCGGAAGATTCTGACGGCAACTTTTGGCCTCACGACGGCACATGCATTACGCGATCCGGGCATCCGCTTTTTTTGCGAAACCCCGCTTGATCGCTTGCGCCGACGATACCGATGCGTTCGGGCCCAGGACTTAGTCTGGTGGGTCTAGACCCACCCTATCTCCGCGCTCTCATAGGGTGGGTCTGGACCCACCGGCCAAAGTGGCCTGCAAGGAGTCGGCAGCCAGCGTCCGCGCAGCCAGCTGCGCCGCAACACGCCACAAAAACACAGCCCCCGCGCTCCAATCATCCGGAGCCGCGGGGGCCGTTTGCTGCCTTGAGTGCCGGGCGCAGCAAGCGCCCTGCCCTGCGCTTAAAAGTCTTTGCGCAACTTCAGCGATACCGTCTGGTTGTAGAAGTCCTTATGCCCTTCGCCGTCATAACGTGCCGTTACTTCGAGCCCGTTGCTCTTGTGCAGCACCAGGCCTGCGCCGCCGCGGAACAGCCATGGCGACGGATTCAGGCCATAGGTCACAAAGGCCGGGCCGCCGCCGACAAAGGTCGACGTTACCTGGGCCTGCTTCGATAGCAAGTCATAACCCACGCCAAAGTTGGCGGTCCATGACAATTCATCATTGATGGTTTGATACAGCTTGGCGTCGGTGGACAGCAGCAGCTCGTTGGTGCTCTGGTCATCCACATGCAGGTTCAGCGCATCGGCCCCGGTTTCGGTGTAGCCCTCGTTGTGCACGGTGCGGTAATCCAGTCGCACCGAGGGGGTGATATTGGTCTTGGCGTTGAGCGGCATGTTCTGGCCTATCCCGGCGCCGACGTGGGCGTTCCAACCGTCGTAACTGCTGTCGGCGGTGCGGTTGATATCGCCAAAATAAATGCCGCGATTACCGCTGGTATGGTTGCGACCGTAATCCACTTGCCAGCTCAGATCCGTGCCCGGTTTGATGCTGTGGCTGCCGTAGCCCATCAACTGATAGTTGTTGATGCTGGCAGATTGCGGCGCATCGGTGCTGTCACCGCTGACGTGTGTGTGGGCATAGGTAAACGCCACGCCCGCGCGGTCTTTGTCGCTCAGGCCGCCATCCACGCCGATGATCAAACCGGCGCTGTCGGCGTTATAACCCGCCACGTCATAATCGCCCTTCTGATCCGCCCATGAGCCAAACGGCTTGACCCACATTTCGCGCTCAGTCACATAGCCATCGCCCGCCGACAAACCGCGTTGGCTTTCGATGCGCGCCTGCACCACGCGGTCGGTCAGGTTAAGCGTCATGGCCGTGGCTGAGGTGGTGCCGCCCGCCACCAGCGGCAGCATTTGCGTGACGGCTTTGTTGACCTGATCCTGGCTGGTGAGCCCGCCCAACTGATTGATCACATGCGCCATATCACCGGTTGCGCCTTGCGCGATGATGGCGTCCAGCGCACCGGCCGCGCCGATCGCGGGACTGTTGCTGGCGTTCTGGGCCACTTGCGTCACCGACAAGCCCCGTTTCACATCCAGATCGACGTTGTTGCCGTTGATGACACCGGTAAAGTCGAACAGCACGCTATTGTCGGTCACGTTAAAGGTGGATGCCGTCAGCCCGCTTGAAGTAATCACGCCGGGCAAGACGCCGTTGGTAAGGCTGGCACCCGAAGTCACATCGACAAAGATATTGGCATTGGCGGGCAAGCTGGCGGTGCCGCTCACATTAAGCCGGCCGTACTGGCTATTGGATTGCGCCTCCATGCTGTAAATGCCGCTGGCGCTTTGCACATAGTTGCCGGTCAGGCTGATCGGGGTGGCGGCGCGCACATCCAGCGTGCCGTTGTTGTTGAGCGCGGTAGTCGCGCCCAGCGCATGCCGCGCATTAAAGACGACGCCGTTGGCGATATTCAGCGTGTCGGCGCCAAAGGCGTTTTCGGTGGTGTAGTTGCCATTGACGTTAATCACCGATCCCGCCGTGCCCGTCACCGCGCCGGTCACGCGTGCGCTATTGCCAATCAGATTAAGCGTGCCGCCATTCAAAGCCACGGCGCTACTGAGGACGGCGCTGTTGTTCAGCGTGCCGGCGTTGCTGATGCCGTTGGCGGTGGTCACGCTTTCATCCACATTGAATACGCCATCCGCGCCCACGCTGAGCGTGCCGACATTGATGCTGTTGTCAGTCGAGAAAGTGCCGTTCACCACCACGCTGGAACCCGCACCGCTAATGGCACCAGTCACCCGGCTGTTGGCGCCCTCCAGCGTCAGCGTGCTGCCATCGGCGCCTACCACGGCGCCATTGATGGCGGCCGAGTTGCTGATGCTGCCGCTGTTGTTGACGGTGGGCGCGGTCAGATCATTGGCGAGCGTGAGGGTTGCACCGCTATTCACATTGACGGCGTTGGCGGCGATGGTGTTTTCGCTGCTGAAATCGCTCAGCACATTCACCGTGGCGCCGCTGCCCGTTACTGCGCCGGTCACGCGAGAGCCGGTACCGAGGTTCAGGCTCGCTCCATCTGCATTCGCGACCGCGCCATCAATCAAGGCCGTACTGAGCACAGTGCCGCTGTTATGCAAGGTCGGCGTGGTGAGCACATTGGCTTGAGTCAGCGTGGCGCCGCTGGCCACGGTGACGTCGTCGGCGCTGATGGTGTTTTCGGTGCTGAAGTTACCGTTGATATTGACCAGCCCCCCATTGATGGCGCCGGTCACGCGTGCAGTACCGCCATTCAGATTCAGCGCGCTGCCGCTGGCATTGGTGACGGCCGCATCGATCAAGGCGCTGCTGCTCAAGCTTCCATCGTTGTTGACGCCATTGGTGGCGGTCACAGCAAAGCCCGTGGTCAGCGATTGCCCGCTGGCGACATTCAGTGTGCCGGTGCTGATGGTGTTTTGCGCGGCGTAGCCGGTATTGATATTGACGGTGGAACCGGTACCGGTAATCGCCCCCGTCACCGCGCCGGCATTCAGGTTAAGCGTGGCATTACCCAGCTCCACCGCGCCCGCCAACGTGCCGGTGTTGTCGACCGTCAGCGGCGTGTTGCTGCTGGCGATCACCAATGCTTGCGTCCCGGTAATGGTGCCGCTGTTGATCACGTGGCCGTTGATGGTGGCACCGTTGATATCCAGCCCAACCGCAGTGCCGGTAATGCTGCCGCTATTCACCAGATCGCCATTGAGCGTGGATGGCCCCACCTCCGCGCCCTCTACCCCGGTAATGGAGCCGGTATTGCTAAAGCTCTGGTCCAGCACCGCGTTATTGCTGATCAGCAAGCCCACGCCGTTAGTAGACGTAATGCTGCCGCTATTGGACGCCGTACCGCCCACATGCCCGGCCAGCCACATGCCGCCCTGGCCGACGTTGATGGTGCCCTGATTCAGCACATTGCCATCCACACCCGCCTGCACCAGCGCAATGCCGTAGCCGGTGCCCTGGATGGTGCCGGTGCTGGTGTTGACCACATCGCCCTGAATCAAGGCGGTGTTGGCCACGCTGTTCACCACGCTGCTGGTGGCGCCCATGCCTGCAATGGCGGCGTTGATGCTGCCGCTATTGGTGATCGAACCGGTGATGGTGGCCGCGCCCACCGCAAAGATACCGGCCTGATCCGAGGTGATCTGGCCGCTGTTGTTGATACTGCCGTCCAGGGTGACGGCCTGATTGCTGACGCCGCCGATTTCAATGGCGGTGGCCGAGAAACCGTTGTTGTTATTGCCGGTGTGGGTGATGGCGATGGTGCCGCTATTGTTGATATCGCCGGTCTGGGTGGCGCCGTCGGCCAGCCAGATGCCGCTGCTGCCGCTGATATGGCCTTCGTTGCTGATATTGCCGGTCACCGTTGCGCCGGTACCGGTCACCAGAATGCCGTAGTCGGTAACCGCAATGGTGCCGCCGGACAGGTTGTCGATGGCGCCGGTGGCGGAGGTGTCCACCATGATGCCGCGCCCGGTGCCGTTGATCGTGCCGTTGTTGAGGATGCCGCCCGCCACGGTGGAGTTGTCGCTTAACAGAATGGCGGCATTGGCACCGGAAATGGTGCCGCTGTTTTCGATGGAACCCGTCTGGCTTTGCGCCAGTTCAATGCCGTAATCCGCCCCGGTGATGCTGCCGCCGGTGCGGTTAAGAATCTGGTTGGCGTTACCGTTGTTTTGCAAATACACCCCCGCGCCATTGGCCGAGGTAATCGTGCCGCTGTTATCGATATTGCCGGTGGTGCTGTTGTTCAGGTAGATGCCGTTGGCGTTGCCGTTGATGCTGCTGTTAACCGCATTGCTGATCACCCCGGTGGTGCTCTGGCCGGTAACGGCAATGCCCGCGCCATCCAGCGCCGTAATCGTGCCCGAGTTGGCGATATTGCCATCCACGGTGGAGCTATCCACCTGCACCGCCGCCGAGCCTGGCCAGTCCGAATGCAGCGTGCCGGTATTGCTAATGCCGCCGTGCAAGGTCGTGTTGTTGTTCAACACGATGGCGCCTTCCGAGCCATCGATGCTGCCGTGGTTGACTACGTCGCCGGTGATATTGCTGCCCAGCAGATAAAACCCGTGCGAATCGCCGCTGATCTGGCCGTTGATGTCATTAAGCAAGCCGCCGTTGCTGATGGTCGCGTTATCAAAATAAACCGCTTCCTGCCCGTGTATCGATCCGTTGTTATAAAAGCCGCTCTGCACGGTGGAATTGGAATCCACATGCACGGCGATATACGCGTTATCGATCACGCCACCGCTTTCATTGCGCAACGCGCCTATGCTGCTGCCGTTGGCAATATGCAGCGTGTCGGCGTTATTAGCCTGCGTCATTGAGCCGCTATTGGAAAAATCACCCGTCACGGACGAATTGTCGATCAGCAGGCCAGCCGGATCGTCATTGATGTTAATCGCCTGAAACGTGGTGTGGATGCTGCCGGTATTGATGATATTGCCGCCAATCTGGCTATTGGTAATGCGCGCCCCGCCACCCGAGCTGGAAGACCCGCTACGCTCGGTGATATTGCCGTTATTGATCACGCTGCCCTGAATCTGCGATGAATCGACGATCAGCGCCAGATCGGGGCCCACGCTGGAAACTTCGCCCGCGTTGTTGAGATCTCCCTGCACCACGCTGCCATTGGTGATTTCAACCGAAGTGACATCCGTGGGCGCCACCGAGCAACCGGCATCGGTGGTTACGTTGTTCAGCGACAGATCGTTGGAAGCCGGGGCCGGGCATGGTGCGCCGTAGGCGGCGGTGGACACCAGGCCGACAAAAGCGGCGGACAAAACGGAATTGATCGGCGACAGCCGAAACGCGGACGAGCGGGTTCTCATGGCTTCTCTCTACGTAGAAAACAAGGGATTTCCGACGCCCAGGATCAAACGGATGCAGTAACGGTTTATTCTTATGTACGGCTGTGTACCGGAGTATTGGCGACAATTTTCAAGTTCGCCAAGCCGCTGGCTACCGCTAGTCTGGCTGACAAATCAAACAGACAAATTCTTCAAATTTGCCATTACTTGACAGCGGCAAACGATCATCAAATTGCACGAATTGCAACTGGAATGGATGGCCTAAAGCCTGCTGGATGACCGTGGTTAAAGCTTGTTGTTGCGCGCTATTCAAAGGCGTGGCGCAAACCAGCCGTACCTCGATCAATTGCTCACTGTGTTGCAGCAATTGGTACTGAATAATCGGCGCAATATCGCGAAAAGAATGAAACCCTACCAACGGCCAATAACGTTGATTGCCGATGCGTAATAAATTGCGTTCGCGCCCGGCAATCGCACTCAAAGTGGTATGGGCCCGACCGCAAGCGCAGCGCGGCCCCGGCGTGGCGTAATCGCCGATGTCGTAACGTATCAAGGGCATGGCGTAGTTATGCAGATCGGTCACCACCACGCGGCCGGTTTCACCGACGGCACACGGCGTGTTGTCCGGGCGCAGGATTTCCACGATGTAGCCTTCATCCATCACGTGATACAGCCCGCTCAAGGGGCACTGGATGGCCAGCACGCCCAGTTCTTGCGAGCTATAGGTATCGGCCACGCTCACGCCCAGTTCAGCCTGTACGCGTTGGCGCAAAGCCGGACTCAAGGTTTCGCCCAGCGTGCGTACCTGGCGCAGCGCGCGGAAGGCGCCGCGCTCGGGCTCATCCAGCAAAGCCGCCAGATTGTTGGGATAGGTCAGCAGATAATGCGGTTGGACCGCGCTCAGCCACGCCATTTGCGCGTTGATCGGCGTATTGATCGGTAAGGCAAAGCCCGGCCCGGAGCGATACAACAAGTTAACCGGCTGGCCCCAATCGGGCGTGCAGACCGGGCCCGTGCCGGCCAGGTTGGCACGGATCGCCGCCAGCCGCCCGCTAAAATCGCGCTCCTGCCACAGATGCTCACGCAGGGTAAACGCCAGCCACATCAACTGATTGATGGCGGTGCGCGTAACGCTGACCGGTTCGCCGGTCGAGCCCGACGTTTTGACCACGCCGGTGGGGCCATGCTCGGGCGGCAACACATCGGCCAGCAACGATGCGGCCTGTTGCTGCAAGGTGCGGCGCGGCAATAACGGCAAATGGGGCAGCGTGTCGACGCGGTCGATATCGGCCACGGTCAGCCCGGCGCTGCGCAGACGTTGTGGCAGTTGGGTGGTATGCGCCGCAGCGTGTTGCAACAGCAGACGCAAGCGCGCGGACTGCAAGGCGCGCAAAGCCTCGGCCGACCATGCTTCGGATTGCGCCAGCGTCTGCATTTGCGCTGCCAGCGCCTTAGCCAGCGCCATCGCTAGATCCGCTTTTGCAGAACCAGCACCGGACAGCGCTCGGCCAGTTCGTACTGACCGTGTGCGACGCTGATTTCCTGCCAGCCCTGGTCATAGCAGGCGCGGACTTCGGCCAGTGTGGGAAAGCTGTAAACCAGCGTCGATTGCGCATACACATCGATAGTATCGAGCACCGGGCGTGGCCAGCCAGCGCGCGCGGCCAGTTCGTCACGGTCGGGCGCATGTTCAGCAAAATAATGATGGATGTCAGCCACGGCGATATTGGCATCGCCCTGCGCGCTGCACAGCGCCATGGCCAGGCGCCACTTGAAGGCATGAAACGATCCGATTGCGCCCGCCCGCGCCGCGGTAAAAACATCGCGCATGCTTTCAGCGGCTTCGGGCCGCACAAACACCCGCAACGCCACCCGTCCCCGCGGCCGCAACACACGGGTCAGCTGGCTGAGCACCAGCCGGTATTCGTCGCTGTAATCAACATTGTTCAAAGCGCCATCGCCCACGGCAAAATCAAAGCGCGCCGGCGAGAACGGCAGATCGCGCCAGTCGGCCTGCACTTCCTGGCCATTGCTGCCGGCCTGGGCGCGGCGGCGTTGCACCATGGCCGGATCGCGGTCGACGCCCGTCATATCGCCCAGACCCCACAACTCTTGCGTCATGCCGAGCAACAAACCGCGATTGGCCGCGGGATCGACGTCCAGGCCCGTGCGCATCAATGCAATGTCTTCCGGCCCTGGCCGCAAGGGCGCCGCAATCTGTTGCCATTGCGCGGCGTGTTCACGCCAATGGTCATGCGGGGACGGTAACGGAAGACTGAAGTGGACGGCGCGATGCATAACACTCTGCCCGGGCAGTTAGGGCTTTGTTTATATGGCATGGCAGCGCGCCGCGCCAGCCCGTAGCGGGCTAGCCGGTAACGATGCAGTTACGGCCTGCGGCCTTGGCGGTGTATAGACGCTCGTCGGCACGGGCTACCCAGGCGCTGATGGGCTCTCCGGCCCGCAAGGTAGCAATGCCGATCGAGACCGTGACGGTTTGCTGCTGGATCATGGCCGCTTGTTCGACCAACTGGCGCAAATCTTCCGCCAGGCAACTGGCTGCACTGGCTGGCGTGCCCTTGGCGACGATCAGGAACTCTTCGCCGCCGTAACGAAACAGCCGGTCGTTGGCGCGAATGCGCGCGTGGATCAACGCGCTGACCGACACCAGCACGGCATCGCCCACCGTATGCCCAAACTGGTCATTGATGCGCTTGAAATGATCGATGTCCAGCAACAGCAAGCTGCACGCCGCATTGCTGCCGGCACATTCCATCAGCGTGCGTTGCAAAGCGCGGCGGTTGCCCGCGCCGGTCAGAAAATCGCGTTCGGCGCGCAGATTAAGCTCTTTGACTTGCAAGTGCGTGCGGTAAAACACGATGTAGGAAAACAGATTGATCAGCGCCACGGTCACGCCAAAAGTCGCCAGTGTGATGGCATGGGTGCCGTTGAACAGCACGGCCAGAATGCAGGCCAGCGAGGTCAGATTGATCAGCAGCGCGCGTTTGGGCGGCAGTGTAAAAAACGAAGCCACCATGGTGGGATAAGCCCAGTACACCACGCTGATGCCATGCAGATAAACAATCACGATCATGCCGACCGAATAGATGCCCGAGATCACCATGCTGGCCAGGCGGGTGCGGCCGGTGCGCCAGACATGTGCCATGACTGCCAGCATGCCGCCCACAATGGTCAGATCCACCACGGCGGCGGCATAACTGGCCGTCAGCAGCCGCACTATGCCAAACGGCAGAATGCTGGGAATGCTGATGGCGCACAGGCTCAACAGGATGATTTCTTCGTTGCTGCGCTCACCATCGCGCAAGCCGGCCCACAGCCGACGGATTCGATCCAGCACCGCGTGTTTCCTTCTTTGCTGCCCGGCCCATCAAACACCCACACCGCCGGATTGGGCCAGCGGTATGCATACTCCGGCCAGCCTTGACCACAGCATATTGCAGCGGCAAACACGGCCACGCAGCCAGGAGCGCTACGGGTTGTCTTTCTTTTGGCGGATGCGCTGCACAAACAATTACATCGCACACAACCAGACCGACCAGGGCAACGGTAGACTTATGCCACCGGAATATAGAAAAACGCTCGCCCCCCGACGCGTCTGCCATGACCAAACCCGCATATACCTTCGTTAACACCACGTTCCGCAATCTGATCGTGCTGCCGCTGCTGGTCGCCAGCGCCGCCTTGTGTTGCGTCATGGCGGTGGCGGGCTATTTGTATTTTTCGCTGGTGGTGGTCGGCCAGACCACCGAGGTCGCGCGGCTTTCCACCAATATTGCGGTGCACGTGTATCACCTCGACAACATCGAACGCGATTACCTGATCAACAGCACCAGCCCGGCGCTGGCCGATACGGTGGAGGTGGAGCGCACGGCCAGCAAACTGCGCGTGTTGCGGGAGCTGTTGGGCGACGATGCGCAACAAGTGGCGCGCGCCGACGACGTCATCAACGGCTGGATGCGCTGGCGCAGCGAGATGGACCCCTTGCTGGAACAGCGCCGCAACGGCTTTGATGTGGTGCCCACGCTGCAACGCGGGGGTGGCGCGCCCTCGGTCACCGGCATGGCGGCCGAACTGGGCAGCATCGCCAATCGGGCACGCGAACAACGCGCCGCCAATTACTCGCGCATGGGCATCACCATCGCCAGCCTGCTGGGCAGCCTGACCCTGGGCTTTGCCGCGCTGGCGGTGATATTTGCCCTGCGTGGCCACAAGCAGATCAGCTACCTGGCCAGCGCCCAGGCCCAGGCCGGGCAATCGGGCGCAGCGCAGGCCGACGCGCTGCATCTGCAAGACCAGATTGCCGATGCGCAGAGCCGGATCTCGCACCTGTTTTCTGAAGCGCACGACTTTGCCGCCGTGGCGCAGCCCCTGCTGGCGCTGGTCGGGCAATGGACCGGTGCGCTGGCCGGGGCCTTGTACGTCGCCACCGAACATGCGCGCTATCGCCGCGTCGCCATCTTTGGCACCCAGCCCGGCCACGTGCCCGCCTCCAGTTATGCCACCGGCTATGCCGCGCGCAGTGCCGCCCGGCCAGGCTGGCTGAGCGACGATATGCATGAATACGTGCCGCTGGCGGCGCAACTGGGCGAAAACACCCCCGCCTCGATTGTGGCTTTGCCTTTGCGCGGCACCAGCGGCCCCACCGGCGTGCTGGAACTGGCGTTTATTGATCCACCCGATGCCGCCGCAGCCGCCATGCTGGATCAGATCCAGTATTCGGTCGGTCACGCCATCGAATCCTGCCTGTTACGCGAACGCGGCAGCGAACCGCCTGGCCTGGCCTTACAATGAGCGGCTGGCAGCGACTGCTTGCGCCCCTGCTGGCGCTGTTCCTGGCACTGTGCGCCGCGCCCGGCCACGCCGCCTACACGCCCACCCTGCGCGATTATCGCCATGACAGCTGGACAGCCGAAGACGGCATGCCGGGCGAAATCTGGTCGCTGGCGGAGGACAACCAGGGTTGGTTGTGGATAGGCAGCATGTCCGGGCTGTACCGCTTTGACGGCATCCGGGCCCAGCCTTTCCAGCCCGCACCGGGCGAGGCCCTGCTCAGTGAAAAAATCGCGAGCCTCAGCGCGCTGCCGGATGGCGATTTGTGGATCTGCTACGAGCAAGGCCAGGCGTTGTCCTTGTTGCATCACGGCCATCTCAGCCATCAAAGCGCGCAAACCGGCTATAGCGGGGGTTCTTGCGCGCATGGCATCAGCGGCGATATCGATAACAGCCTGTGGGTGGCGGGCTCCAAGGGCCTGCTGCATTTTGCCAACGGGCATTGGCACAAGGCTGACGCAGCCGACGGCTTTGGCAGCGCGCTACCCGAGAACATCAATTTCGACCGTCAGGGTCGGCTATGGGTCACCACGCCGCAGGACGTCTATCTCTACAACCACGGCACGCGTCGTTTTAGCCGGGTGGCGTCCCACAGCGGCCAGCACAGCGTGCTGCAGGCGCCGGATGGCCGCATGTGGTTATGGGGCCCGGATGGCAGTCGCGTGCTGACGGGCGCTTTTGCCCCGGCCAGCGGCCCGGTGCCAGCGCGGCCGCCGCTGAATCATTCGGATGCTGGTTTGTTCGACCATCAGGGCAATCTGTGGCACGCGCTGTGCGCGCCGGGCGTGTGCCGCTACGACGCCGCCAGCTTGCAGGCGCGGCAGTCCGTTGACGCTGGCCTGCTGCAGGCCGCCAGCGCTCAGGCGCAACAAGCACCGGTAAGCGCCGAAGCCATGGTGTTGCTAGAAGACCGGCTTTCCAATATCTGGGTGGCGACGCGGCTGGGGCTGGACCGATATCGGCCCAATCCGCTGGTACGCGTGCCCTTGCCGGATATCACCAGCTATATCGCCCTCGCCGCCCAGCCCGACGGCAAGGTCTGGGCCAGCGGTTTGCAAACGCCGACCGGTCATTTGTGGCGCGTGGACCGCGGCATCGAGCAAATTGCCGGCACCGAACCGCTGCTCCACGGCCTGGGCCTCAGCCACGATGGCGCGGTGCTGGTGGGCGGCCGTGATCGATTACAGCGGCTGGATGCCAGCGGCATCAGCAGCGTGGCCATGCCACCCGAGATCAGCCAGGCCTACAGCGCCGGCCGCGCCCGGCTGATTCTGGACGACGGCGTGGGCATCTGGGCGCGTTTTTCATATGGCGGGCTGTGGCGGCTGGCGCATGGGCAATGGCTGCGCGCCAGCGTGCTCGGTCTGCCCGATGGGGGTGGACCGGCGGCGATGGCGCTGGATGCGCAACAACGCGTCTGGCTGGGCTACGGCCACAACCGACTGTTTCGCTATGACCACGGCCAGCTGGTGCAATGGGGCCCGGCCGACGGGATCGATCTGGGCAACGTCAACTTTGTGCATCCGGGCCACGAGTTGCTGATCGCCGGCGACAAAGGCGTGCAAGTGCTGCAAGGCAGCCGCTTTCGCGCACTGCATACCGACGACCCCAGCGTGTTACGTGGCGTCAGCGGCATGCTGCAAACGCCGGATGGCTCGGTGTGGCTGAATGGCCGACGCGGTGTGGTGCGGATATGCGCAGCGGGTTGGCAAGCGGCGCTGGCTGACCCCGAAACGCCGTTGCATTACACCCTGCTGGGCGCGCGTGATGGTTATCGCGGTGAGGCCACCGGGCCGCTGCCGCAACCCAGCGCTGTGCGCAGCGCCGACGGCTTGCTCTGGTTTTCTTCGTCCGCTGGCTTGCTGCAACTGGACCCCAACCGCCTGCCGCCGCTAAGCCCGGCGCAGGCCGAATTCTTGCGCGTCAGTGTCAACGGCCAGAGCTGGGCCGCCGACCAGCCCATCACGCTGCCCGCGGGCACGCGCCAGTTGCAGATTACGTATACCGCGCTCGGCAGCCGCATCCCGGAAGAAGTGCGCTTTCGCTATCAGCTGGATGAGGTCGATACCACCTGGCAAGACGTCGGCCCGCGCCGCGAAGCCAATTACACCAATCTGCGGCCGGGCGATTATCGCTTTCAGTTGCAAGCGGCGCCGCTGGGCAGCGACTGGCCCGACAACCCGGCCGAACTGCACATCCGCATCGCGCCGCATTTTTATCAAACCGGCTGGTTTGGCGGCTTGCTGTTGCTGGCCTTGATCGGCGTGCTGGCGGCGCTGTACCAATGGCGAGTGCGCTATCTGACGCGCCAGGTCTATGCACAAATGAATATGCGGCTGCAAGAACGCCAGGACATCGCGCGCACCCTGCATGACACCTTTTTGCAGGCGGTGTACGCGCTCACCTTGCGCTTTCAGACCGTGCAAATGTCCTTGCCGTCCGACCATCCCTTGCATCCGCAAATGGATCACGCCATGGCCAGCGCCGAAGCCTTGCTGGAGGAAGGCCGCGATCAGGTGATGAATCTGCGTGGCGAAAGCCAGTTGCAGCAAGGTCTGTTTGAGGCGCTGCGCCAGGTGGGCACTGATCTGATGTTGCAACATACGGTGCCGTTTGAAGCGCGCCGCCATGGCCATATCCGCGCGCTGTCCCCGGGCGTGGTGGACGATCTGTTCCAGCTGGGGCGTGAAGCGCTGTTCAACGCTTATCGCCATGCGCAGGCGCGGCATATCCAGTTGCATATGGAATACAAGCGCAAGGAGTTTGTGCTGAGCATCAGTGACGATGGCCACGGGCTTGATCCAGCCGTGCTGGAACGCGGGCATAAAGAACGCCATTTCGGCATTCCCGGCATGAGCGAGCGCGCCAACAAGATTGGTGGCTCCTTGCAGATCAACAGCACCTCCAGCCGCGGTACGCGCATCACCGTCAGCGTGCCGCGCCGCCATGCTTATCTGCCCCGGGCATGGCCCTGGCTGGCGCGGCAGCGCCATTGATGGATCTGCGCGCGTAAACCGGTCTATATCGCGCGCCATATTTGCCGACGTTGGCGCAAACAGGACCATTGATCTGATCAAAAGCGCAGTCTCAATGCGGGGCTGGCTTGCAAGAGCGGCTTGATGCTGGCGTGGACTGCACGCGGCGCTGCGGCCGAAGCAGGCTGGCTTGTAAGATCAGCCGCAAAACAGTCCCCCCAGAGCGCATCGCCGTTGGCGCCACGGCTATAGTCCATTACGAGAATCTTTGGCGTCGCCAACAGCGCTTTGCAAGGCCACCAGGCTTGGCGGCAGCCGATCAGAATCAGCATTTTTACCGGTTTCGGGCCGCCATGGCGCGCCCCGGCAAACACGACTAGCTTGCGGCCTTTCCAGAACCCCGAAAGTGATCGCAGCCATGTTGCGCAGACTCTCCGGCCGGATGCGCCCGGCATGCTATCCACCGCTGTTCGCCCTGCTGCTGGGCAGTGCCGCGCTCGCCCACGCCGACAGCGCCGCGGACGAACTGATCCGCCAGCAAGAACGCGAGCGCGCTTTGCGCGAGCAGCTGGAACCCCAGCCCGACGTCCACCTGCCACGCCCGGCCAGCGCAGCCAGCGCCGATGCCTGGCCAGCCAGCGAAACGCCCTGCTTCGCCATCCAGCAGGTACGCCTGATCGGCGCTGCGGCCGAGCAATTCCAGTGGGCTTTGCGCGCGGTGGCAGACCTGAACGGTCGCTGCCTCGGCAGCCAGGGCGTCGCCGTGGCCATCGCGCGCATCCAGAACGCCATCGTGGCGCGCGGCTATGTCACCACCCGCGTGCTGGCCGGCCCCCAAGAGCTCAAATCGGGCGAACTGGTGTTGACCTTGATTCCAGGCCGCATCCGCGCCATTCGCTTTGCTGAAGGCAGCAACCCGCGCGCCACGCAATTCAACGCCATGCCCGCGCGGCCCGGCGATCTGCTTAACCTGCGCGATATCGAACAAGCGCTGGAGAATTTCAAACGCGTGCCCACCGTCGAGGCTGATATCCAGATCAGCCCGGCCGAAGCGCCCGATGCCCCGCCCGGCCTGAGCGATCTGGTGATCAGTTGGCAACAGGGCTTTCCGTTTCGCATCAACCTGTCCGCCGATGACTCCGGCAGCAAAAGCACCGGCAAATATCAGGGCAGCGTCACCGTCTCTTATGACGACTGGTGGACGCTGAATGACCTGTTTTATGCCACTTACAACCACGACCTGGGCGTCGAATCGGGCGGCCGCGGCACGCGTGGTTACACCGTGCATTACGAGATTCCCTACGGCTACTGGATGCTGGGGGCCACCCGCAGCAGCTACGACTATTTCCAGTCCGTAGCCGGGGCCAGCCAGACCTATATCTACAGCGGCAGCAGCCTGAACAACGAGATCAAACTCAGCCGCCTGCTCTACCGCGATGCCACTCGCAAATTCAGCCTGTACGGCCGCGCCTGGACGCGCAGCTCCAGCAACTACATCGACGACACCGAAATCGGTGTGCAACGCCGCGTGATGGCGGGCTGGGACGCCGGCTTCAGCCATCGGCAAATGCTGGGCAGCGCCAGCCTCGACCTGAATGGCAGCTACAAACGCGGCACCGGCGCCCATGGCTCGCTCGACGCGCCCGAGCAAGCGTTTGGCGAAGGCACCGCTCGCCCGATCATCCTGAATGCCGACGCCCAACTCAACCTGCCGCTGCGCCTGCTCAAGCAAAGCCTGCGCTACAGCGCCACCTGGCGCGCGCAATGGAACCGTACCCCGCTGGTGCCGCAAGACCGCTTCTCCATCGGCGGCCGTTACAGCGTGCGTGGCTTTGACGGCGAGCAATCGCTGTCCGCCGAACGCGGCTGGCTGTTGCGCAACGACCTCGGCTGGGCCTTGGCCAGCAGCGGCCACGAACTCTATCTCGGCCTCGACACCGGCCAGGTCAGCGGCCGCAGCGCGCATCAGCTGATCGGCCAGCGCCTGGCTGGCTATGTGCTCGGCCTGCGCGGCACTTATGGCGGCATCAATTACGACGTCTTTGCGGGCCAGCCCATCAGCCAACCCCGCGGCTTTGAAACCGCCACGACCACGGCTGGCTTCAGCCTGAACTGGTCTTTTTGAATGTTTGTGGTGGCTGGCGGAAATCCCGATCCGCGCGGCCAGGGTAAAGAAAATGAATCAGCGTCTGCATCGTCTTGTTTTTAATCGCCCCCGTGGCCTGCTAATGCCCGTGGCCGAAATCAGCGTGGGCCAAAGCCGGAGCGGCGCTGGGGGGGCAGGCACAGCGGCCCCAACACGACGGTCGACGATTTTCATAAGAATGTGAAGCAGGACATTAAAGAGGTGCTTAAGCCAGGAATGAAGAAAACAGGCACCAACAATCCAGACGTAGGTAACACAAAGGATGGGAATATCGTCTTGAAAAACCCTAAGACAGGAAAGTCAATAATCACTGACTTACCACTCGATAACTTCGGGAAAAAATATGATTAATATGTACGCAACGCTAATGATTTCGGGTGAGAAGTTCGTCCCCGAAGATATATTGCACTTAGTTGAGTCTGGGGATGATGTAAATATCCGGAAAAAAGGTGCGCTGGGCAGTAGAGGGCGTTACAAATTCAAGCCCTTTCCAAAATCGAGCTTTCATCTCACAGGAGATCTGCTAAGAGTGCTTGATTTTATCGAAAATATAAACGAGATTGACGTTGAATTAGACAAGAAAATCATACACATAACCGTCGCATACAAAAATCAATGTAATTTCGAACTATCTCCGGAAATACTATTTAGACTATCCAGACTTGAGTTACCATTTGGCATTACTTGTTACGAAGATCAGAATCTAAGTGATGAGGGTGTACCGTAGTTCGCATCACTAACATTGAAAACATTTTCGCCGGCTTGCACCCCTTTAAGGAAGTAACGTACAAGGGCGTGGATAAATATCTATCCGTAGGCGTGGGCTCCAACGGTTTCGTTGTGCGAGCAAATCCGGTTTACACCTGGAGCAATGCAAAATGAAAATAGATACCGCGAACGAAAACCCTAAAATTAAATTGGAAGAAAAAATGAGAGCCGGTGGATTTACAATTAATCAGAACAATGAACGTGAGCAATTTGAAATCATTGAAAACCCCAACCGGAGCCAGATCGAAAGCATGCTTTCAAAGCTTCAAAGTCTGATGGGGGTCCTACGGTTCACCCCCAAAACAGTCCCGGACATTGGGATTCAAGAGCTTACAATCTACGCAGAGAACGGTTTTTTCCTGTTAATGGCAGGAGAAATAGATGAAGACGGCGAGTACGAGGTTCTAACGGTTGACAGTCCTGCTGCGCCCAGAGAGACGATTGTAATTTTGGGAGACCGTTACCCTCGACAAGCAGCCACTAAAGATTTGAATTTAATTTTGGACATTGCGGACGAGTATTCGCGTACAGAGGCGGTCACTATATATCCTCTGGCCCAATAAAGCTTTGAACAGACCTGCATTTCCGGGAACAACAAGGACGAAATGATATTCGGCGACCCATACAAATTCGCGGTTATCGCAGAAAAAGTTGATCCGTGGAGTGATAAAGATTTTCGCAACGGAATCTTTCTGTTTTCGATCGGCGGAAATATTTTTCCGTCGAACCTGCAAGTGATTACATATCATATTGACTTGGTGGGCATATCGAAAATGGGCGACACCAACAGGGATGTAGCTCAAGACCAATTTTTGCGTCCAACTCGGGACATCTACGATGCCCTGTACGAAATCACCTATCCGCCTTTTGAATCCGATCTGGATAACGATTACACGTATTTAATAAGCACCCAGAGTTTGCAAGATGCAAAATGCGATATATTTCTTATTCAAAGCGGTGACTTTGAAAAGATTATCTACGGCTGTGGAACATTTGGATTCTCAATTGGCGAAATAGTGCTCGAACGCGGATATTTTTCGAAGATCGCGAGTGAAATTGGCATCTATATAAAATCTGAGGATTATCTGAGTTTTTGGTCCAAAGAAATTTAGGACGCCGAAAATGAATGCCCTTCCGTCAGACAAAGAAAACATGCAGGATATCGAATGCCGGACAGCTGACAGATAAAGAGCGCCTATCATTCGTAAAGATCAACGACCATGATTCAATTCACGGCTCACTTTAAGCACGCGCAAGGCGCTCACCACCTGTTCAGAATCAACCTCATTTTCAACGGGAAGCCAGTGGTAAGCTTCATTTCCGACATGTCTGAAATTTCATGTGCAGATCGGAAATTGAGACTCTTTCAAATGGAATCAAAAGAGTATTTTTCGTGGTTCGGAAAAAATACTCTGTTATTTACCAATGACGAAGTGGGCCGAGTCCCCCCATTCGATCATCAGCAATCGCTGGAATCTTTCAGCAAGCAATTAATTGAGGGTATTTTTATAATTCCGGACGACAACTAATTTTTATGATCCCAAGGGAGCCGAAATTGTCCACGATCAGTCCGGCAAAACGTCCACCTTGATTGCCGCGGTCACCCGCTTTGCGAATCATTCGCTCACAACCCAGCCGTATCCAGCAACCTTTTCCCCGCCCTCCTACACTAAGCCCAACGTCCCCAACCTCAGCGCCCCGCGCCCGTCTACCTTCATGAAACTTCGCCCGCTCTCCCTCACCCTGGCTTTGTGCACTTCGACACTGCTAACCACCCTGCCCGCGCAGGCCGCCCCGGCTGCCAGGTCCGCCAGCACGCCGAGCAGTCAGCCCACCGTTTCGACTGCGCCGCAGTCCAGCAAGCCGTCCACCTTCGACGCCAACCCCGAGGTACAGCAGGCGGCGACGGTGTATGCGCAGAGTGCGGTGGAGCATGCCAAAAAGTCGTTCGACATTACGCTGGATGGTTCGGAGGCCAGCATCGCCCAGGTCGAAGTGGCCTTGGGCAAGCTGCATGATTCGTATGCACAGGCGGCGCAAAAGCCGACGGATGATCAGGTGATGACGTTTGCCAAGGCATATGGCAGCTATATCGGCGAAGTGTTTCGGCGCAATCATGGCGCGGATTGGGGTTTGCTCAGTTGGGATGGCAAGGTGTTTCCGGGTTTGCGTGCCAGAACCGGGCTGGAGTTCTGGCCGTGGTTGCGGGCGTTTAACCGGATTGCGCGTGGCGCTGAAGACAACGTCAGCGATTACTATGCGTCGCTGACCAAAACCGACGCCAGCGCGCCCGCCGCGGCGCATTAATCCACTGGCGGTGTTGCGGCTGCCAACGCTGTGCGTAAAAAAGGCGACAAGCCAGTGCTTGTCGCCTTTGCATTTCCGCCATGCGCACTCGACTTTATGCGGCGCGGGTAGCCTGGTGCCCGCGCGTACGCCGTGCCATCAAGCCGACCAGCCCCAGGCCCAGCAGCGCCCACGTTTCGGGCTCAGGCACTGGCGCGATATTCAGGCCGTCCAGATAAAAGTTGAACGAGTTCAGCGAGCCGCCGTCAGCAAAAAACTGCAAGGTGTCGATGGGCTGATCGAAGCCATCGCTGCCAGCCGGGGTAAACCATTGATATTGGGGTTGGGGATTCAGAGGATCACCGATATCCAGCGCAAAGACTGATTGCGCCACCACCACCCCATTGCGCAACCCTTTGACGAAGACCCCGCCCACCGGCGCGAAACCTTCAAATAGCGAGGGCCCCAAGTGCGCCGACGTGAGCACAAAGGGATTAAGACCGCGCAATTCGATCGATTTCTGTGGCCAGCCGGGGCTGAGCGCTTGTGCGGCAATCGCGCCCGTCGTTGGTTGGAGGACATAGGGTCCAGAATCGCTAGCGGGCTCCAGCTGGTCGAAATAGGCAATTTCAAAACCATGTGCGATCACAGCGACATTCAGCGGTTTGGTCACGTCATCAAAGGTGACCAGTTGCGCGTGCGCGGCCAGGCTTAGCGACAATGCGGCCACCGCGGCGGTCAATTTCAGATGCAATTTCATGCGGCGGCTCCTGCGCGGATGTTTGCACGATGGGACAAAGTACGGTTGAAAGCGGCGACGCTGCCCAGCGAGCGCCACGACACATCCTGGTATTGACCGTCGGTGATCGAGGAATAGGCATACGTGCCTAAAGGCGCGGCACCGCTAGGCACCAGCGCATGGGCGCTGCCAGCGGCCCGCAGCGCCATACCCGCTAGTGCGGGTTTGAGTATGCAAAACATGATTTTGGGTCTCCGTGTTGGACAGGATTGAGCGGCCTGTTTTTTAGCTGTGACCGCTTTATCGAACACGCAAAACCTGAACTCAAGCTGACTCATTGCATATATGTATAGACAGGAGACAAACGGACAAATTGCTTGTCGCAGGCAGAGATTTATAGTGAGCCAAGTCCTGACGAGCCGGATGTCTAACGCGCGGCGGCCCACAGACGCGGCCAGGACTGCACCCAGCAGCAATCGTGATCAAAGCCCGCTTGCACGCTAATCACCGGGCGCTGGCCGACCGGAAAGCGCGCGGCGTAGGACTCGGCCACCGCGGCCGGTACCACGGCATCGTCGGCGCCGACGTAGAGCCATTGCGGCGTCGTTTGCAGATGCGCGGCAAAGTCCGCCGGGTTGAGCGAGTCGTGCAAGGGGCTGAGGCCCAGCAATTGCGCCCAGCGTGCGATATCCAGGTTGGCGGCGACGGTGACCAGGCGCGTAACGTCATTCCGCCGTGCCGCGACCAATGCAGCAACCGCGCCCCCGCCGGAATAGCCGACCAGTTCGATCTGCGTCGCGGCATATAAGGTCTTGAGCTGGCTGATGGCCAAGTCGGTTGCGGCGATCACTTCGGGGGCATAGCGTGCGTCGGTCCAATAGCGGCGCGGGCACCCGGCAGACGCGGCAGACGCGTACTGGCAAGGCCGAGCCAGCCATACCGCGCGACCTTGCGGCTGGGCCAGGGCCAGGCGCAAAGCCAGGGGATTGAGCGGCGTGGGATCATCGGACGGCACATCGGGCGCTAGCCAGGCCAGGCCGTCGCCCTCAAGGTAGATGGTCAGGCTGGCGCTGTCGGCCACGTTCGGGCTGGCGGCGGCGGTCGGCAGCGGCCCCAGCGTCAGCAGATCAAACGCGCCGGCATGCAGATGCTGTGCGCGCCAGCCTTGGGCCTGCGCCAGCGCCAGGGCCGAAGCGCAGCGCGTGGTCGGGTCCGGCACGCTGCGGCAGGCCAGCATTAACAGACTCAACAGCACACACAGCCAGCGGCGCGCGCACTTCATCCGGGATCGCATCAATCTAGCGCGACGCAGACATGTTCTTCAGCGGCGTCACGGTCGCGGTCGTGGCAGATGCCGCCGACAGGCCGTCCAGCCAGCGCGCCAGCGGCATCGCCAGCCCGGTGCACACCAGCGCCATCAGCATCAGCGCGGACAGGCACGATTGCGAGATCACGCCCGCGTCGTACAGCACGCGTAGCACGATGATTTCCATCAGGCCCCGGCTTTGCATCAGTGCGCCCAGTTGCAACGCTTGTGGCCATTGCCAGCCCCAGGCGCGGGCGGGCACGGCGGCGCTGATGATCTTGAGTGCGCTGCCGATCAGCACGCTGGCGATAAAGAACGGCCACACCGGTCCGGCGGTGATATCCAGGCTGAGCCCGGCCGAGACAAAGAAAAACGGCAGCAGCAGCGCGTTGCTAAACGGCCCGGCCAGTTGCGTAATGCGCGGGCGCAGCGGTTTGGGCATTAGCACCCCCGCCACAAAGGCGCCGATTACGGCATGCAGGCCCAGCGTATCGGTGATGATGGCGCAGGCCAGCAGGCCAATCAGCACCAGGGTAAAGCGCGCGGTGCTGAGTTCTTTGCCCGCGTCCAGGTCGGCCAGCCAGGCGCTGACCTTGGGGCGGATGGCAAACAGCGTGGCCACCAATGCCAGCAGCAGCAACACCAGTACCCACCACCAGTTGCCCAGCGTCTGCGTTTTATGCGAAATCACCAGCATCAGCCCGGCCAGGCCTACCCACAGCAACATATCGTTGATGGCAGCCAGTGACAGCGCCACGCGGCCCATGGCGGTGCCCAGCAAATCCAGTTCGCGCAGGATGGCCACCAGCACCGGCAATGCGGTCACGCCAAAGCAGATGGCGCCAGCCGCGACAAATGCGCCTTGCGTGGCGTGCGCGCCGGCCAACGCCGGCCATTGGGTTAACGCCCAGCCTGCAAAGGCCGCGCCGCCCAGCGCCGGAATGGCAAAGCTGGCCAGGCCCGTGCGCACCACGTGGCGCGCCTGGTGGCGCAGTTCGTCGATATCCAGTTCCATGCCGGCGATAAAGCCGACGCAGACCACGGCAAGGCTCGAAATCCCGCCCAAGGCGCCCAAAGTGCCGCTGGGAAAAATCTGCGCAAACGCCGCAGGCGCCAGGTGGCCCAGCACGCTGGGGCCGATGGCGATGCCGCATAAAATCTGCGACAGCACCAGCGGCATCACGCGGCGCAGCGGCCACCACACCACCAGCGGCAATGCCAGGATCAACAAGGCCTGGTTCAGGAAGTTCATGTGCGGTTATCCATCAAGAGCTCAGTTTCAGGGTCAGTCGGCGCTGCGCTGGCGCGCCAGAAACGCAGCGTAGCGCTCAGTAATCTGCCGCATTACGCCGTCGCTGTTGCGATCAACGCCAAACACATAGCCGGGAAAATCCAGCGGCTGCTGCACCGCCCAGATGGCGTCGTGCTGGTCGGCGGAGAACAGTTGCGCCGGGTTGCCCACCGCCACCCAGCCTATCGGCACCGTGGTGCCCGCGGCCACATGCGTTTTGATATGCACAACGGCGTTGATGCGCAATTCCGCGCCCGCGCCAATCTGCGCGCCATTGAACACGCAAACGCCGGTGGCGACAAAGACTTCGTCGCCGATAACACAGCCGCTGAGGTGGCAATGCGGCCCCACCATCACATGGTTGCCCAACGTGCAGTTGTTGTGGCTGGTGCTGCGGATGACGCTGTTCTCCATCACCACGCAATGCGCGCCGATGCGCACGGTGCCGCCTTCGGCCACCAGCACGGCGCCATGGCCGATGACACTGTGCGCGCCGATTTCGACGGCCCCTTCGATGATGGCGCTGGCTGCGATGTGCGCGCTGGGGTCAATAAGGGGTTGCGGGCGAGCGGGCTGGGTCATAAGCGGTGTCCGGTGGAATAAAAAATGGGGCGGCACGGCCGGGGCCACGTGCAGCAGGATTTATCTTAAGCGATTACGTCACAAGCGGTTAAAAGTCGCCCTCAACGCGCCGCTCTGGCCGCAACAACCGCACCGTTGCTGGGTTGCAGCGCGGATACGCCCGGATGTAACAAATTCGCAGAAACATTTTATTAAGAGCCGTCCCATGTGGTCATTTCGGGTCGATGACTAAAGTTCGTCCTGCACTGTCTGCCCCCGAAAGTTAATACCGTAATTAATGCGACTGCTGCAGCGGGTTGAGCTGCGTAGTGTCATTCAATTAATCCGGCATTGGCATTCGGCATCCAGGCAAAGCGCCCATGTGGATATCCCACCATTGCGCTGCATGCAATGTTCGCAGCACGGCTATTCCACTTCTGCGCAGACCTCCGCATTGGGCGGAGCCAATAAACTTCTGAAAAAAGGTAACACCATGTTTATGAAAAAAGCAGTCGCGCTTATGGCAATCAGCGTGGGCCTGGGCATAAGCGCCAGCGCATTTGCCGCAGATGGCACCATTACTTTTACCGGCAAGGTCACTGCATCCACCTGCACTATTGCCAGTAGCGAAGGTGGTTCAACGTTTACTGTAACTTTGCCCAACGTTGCCAATACCGCATTCAAAGCAGCGGGCGATACCAGCGGCGACAAGAATTTCGATTTATTGCTGAGCGCATGTAATCCCAAATCGGGCAATGTATATACCTATTTTGAAGCGGGCCCGCAGGTGGATACCGCTTCGGGCCGTCTGATCAATAGCGGCACTGCCACCAATATCCAGGTCGGTTTGTTGAATGCGGATAAATCCAAAATCACGCTGGGTAAAAGTGATGGCTCGCAAAACGTTAAAAGCGTGACCATCGATGCCAACGGCAAAGCCACAATGACCTATGAAGCGCAATACGCCGCCACTGCCGCGGCGGTGGGTGGTGGTGATGTCAAGACCAGTGTCACTTATAGCATTCGCTATCCGTAATTCACCGGGTCGATTGCGGCAATGTTAAACGCGATCGCATAGGCGAAATTTAATATCTCTTCGCATTAATTTAAAGGTTACTCAAATGAAATCCAAAACCCTTCTTGTCGCAGGTTTGATGGCATTAGGCCTGGCTGCGGGTGCGCAGGCTTCGGATGGTGTAATTAGCATTAACGGCAAAATCCTCGCCACCACCTGCAAGATCAACGGCGGTACGCCGGCCATTGCCGTGCCGTTGCCCACGGTGAGCAAGACCTCAATGCTCACCGACAAAGCCACCGCCGGACGCACCAAATTCACCATCGCGTTGACCGGCTGCGGCTCGCTCACCGGCAATGTGCATACCTACTTTGAACCGGGTTCCGGCGTAGTGGTAGAAGACGCCAACCTGAAGACTGCCGTGACATCGCTACAAGTGCAGGTACTGGAATCCGACGCCACCACACCCGTGGTTTTCGGGGTGCTGGATGCGGCGCAGAAGTCCAAGGCGGTTGCTATTTCGGGCGGTAACGCCACGCTGGATTATTACGCCCAATACATCACGCCCAAAGTCAGCACGCTAGGCACCGGTTCGGTTTCGGTGGCCGCCAATTACACGATTATTTATCCGTAATAGCGCAGCGTATGAGTGCCCGCAGCAGGCCAGGCGGCGGTCTGTAAAACGCCGCCCACGCCTGATTTATCCACCCTCTTTGCCGGATTTTCTTATCACAGCATTACTCTGAAGGTTATCCATCATGGTCAAGCGTAATCGATCAAATCGATCTCTCCATACCTGGGCTTTATGTGCAGCCATTGTGTTTGCATGTGCGCCCGGCGTGGTACGCGCCACAGTCAGCAATCCGCCGGCCGAAGTGGAATTTGATGGTGACTTTTTAGGAAAGCGCAATATCAATCTGGCGCGCTTTCGCAAAGGTAATGCGGCCCTGCCCGGCAAATACAATGTAGATGGCAAAGTGAATTCAGTTTCGATCGGAAAAATAGGCTTTGAATTGCGGGGTAACGAATCCGGCGATACGCAGGTTTGTTTTACCCCCGAAATGCTGGATCGAGCCGGTGTTAACCGCGTAGCCTTGCTGCCGGAAAGCACAGCATTGCTGGCCGCAAGCCAGCCGGACACCTGCCTGAAATTGCCCGAGCTGGTTCCGCACGCCAAAGTGGAATTCGACAACAGCGAACAGCTGCTGGATATCAGTATTCCGCAAGCCATGTTGATTTCAAATGCACGCGGTTATGTTGATCCGCGCTATTGGGATAACGGCGTTAATGCGGCAACGCTGCAATACACCAGCAATTTTTATCGCAGCCGCAATCAAGGTGGTCAGCAAAACGACGCCTATGTCGGTTTGACCGCAGGCATCAATATGGGCCCGTGGCGATTTCGGCATCAGGGCAATATATCCAGCAATGACAATGGGCCGCTGCAATACCAACCCATACAAACCAATCTGCAACGCGCGATTCCCAGGCTTGAAAGCCAGTTAACCGTGGGCGATGCCTTTACCGACGGCCAGATTTTTGACAGTTACGCCCTGCGCGGAGCCCTGTTGGCCAGCGATGAACGCATGCAACCGGAATCGCGGCGCGGCTTTGCGCCGACGGTGCACGGTATCGCCAGTAGCAACGCCCGCGTGCGGGTGCTGCAGAACGGCAACGTTATTTATGAGACAACAGTCGCGCCCGGCCCCTTCACCATCAGCGATCTGTACCCGACCGGCTATGGCGGTGATCTGCAAGTGGTGGTGACAGAAGCCGACGGCAGCGAACACACGCAAAGCCTGCCCTACTCCGCCAGCGTCAACGCGGTACGTCAGGGCGTGACGCAATATGCCGTGTCGGCCGGGCAATATCACGACCTGACGCTCAACAATCTGCCATGGCTGGCGCAGGGTACGGTCAAGCATGGGGTGAGCAACCAGTTGTCCGTTTATGCGGGCGCCCTGGCGGGCCAGGGTTATCAATCGGCCACCGGCGGCGTGGCGCTCAACACCAGCTATGGCGCGTTCGGCCTGGATCTGACCGGTGCCCGCACTGCGCTGCAGAACATCGATGACCGTACTGGCGCCAGCATGCGGCTGAGCTATTCGCACGCAGTAGCGGCAACCGATACCAATGTGGTGCTGGCGGCTTATCGTTATTCGACCCAAGGCTTTTTGAATGTGCGGGATGCCATGCTGCTGCGTGACCTGGATCAGCAGCAACGCAGCAATGCCATGGGCGGCACGCAACGCGGACGGCTGGAAGCCACCATTAACCAGAACCTGCCCCACGGTTATGGCGCGTTTTATCTGAATGGCTCAGTGCAGAATTACTGGGATCAGCCCGGCCGCAACACCCAATACGCCGCCGGTTATAACGCCACGTGGCACGGCGTGGGCTTGGGTGCGTCGCTGAATCGCGATTTTGATTACAGCGCCGAGCGCTGGAATACCCGCGCCATGCTCAGTCTGAATGTGCCGCTCGATTTTGCCGGCAAGTACACCAGCGTGACCACGTCGGTGCAGCGCGATGCCGCCGGCACCCAGTTGCAGCAAAACCTGGGGGGCTATGTGGGCGCAGAAGACAATCCGCTCAGCTACAACGTGGGCCTGGCCGCCAACCGGATGCAACAAGGCAATAGCAATGACGTAAGTGCCAGCGCGGCCTACAACACGCGCTTCAGCGCGCTCAATGCCAGCGCCAGCCATAGCGGTGGCAATAGTCAGTTGGGCTTTGGCATGGCCGGTGGTGTGGTTGGCTATGCGGGCGGCGTGTTGTTGACACCCAGCATGGGCGAGACCGTGGCTATCGTAGAAGCCAAGGATGCGGCAGGTGCACGAGTCACCAGCGCCAGCGGGTTAAAGGTGGACCGCTGGGGCCATGCGCTGGCCGCCAATCTGCAGCCCTATAGCCGCAACACCATCGAGATCGACCCCAAGGGCATCGATATGGGCACCGAGCTGAAAAGCACCCAGCAAACGGTAATCCCCACCTTGGGCGCGGTGACCGTGGCGCAGTTTGAGACCAGCCGCACCCAAGGCCGCAATGCCTCGCTCAAGACTACGCAAGCGGACGGCACGCCGCTGCCGTTCGGGGCGGAAGTGGTCAACGCCGCCGGCGAAGTGCTCGGCGTGGTCGGCCAGGGTGGGCGCATCTTGCTCACCGGCCTGAGTAGCGATCAGGGCGACCTGACCGTGCGCTGGGGCGAAGCTGAAACCCATACTTGCCAGTTAAGTTATGTCTTGCCTGCGGCCAGTACGGCGTCGAGCTCCGGCTATGCGGCAGCGACTGGGGTGTGTTTGTAATGGAAAAGAGATGGACTCAGCGACGAATTTCGCCCTGGCTTGATTGGATCAGCAATTATATTGGTCAATATTCATGTGCCATTCGTCTTGCCGAATACGCCATCCGGATATCCGCTCTGATTATTTTTTATTAAAGCTTAATCCACACCAGCAAACGTTGTTCAACCGCGCATAGCAATATTTGATTGCGCGTTCATCAATGTATGGAGGGATTATTGTGGGCGCAATCAAAATTAAAACGGCTTTACCCTTGGGTATTGCACTCAGTGTACTGAGCGTTGCCGCCGCGCCAGCGCTCGCTTCGGTGATTATCGCCAGTACCCGGGTTATTTATGACGCGCCGCAAAAAGAAATTACCGTCAAATTATCCAATGCCGGTGTTTCTCCTGCCTTGATCCAGGTCTGGCTGGATAATGGCGACAGTAAAGCCGAGCCCGATACCATCGATTTGCCGTTTACCATTACGCCACCGGTTATGCGAATTGATCCGGATAAATCGCAAACATTGCGTATTGCTTATACCGGTGAAGCATTACCCAAAGATAAAGAGTCTTTGTTCTGGCTTAATTCATTAGAAGTGCCGCCCAAAGCCACTGCCTCTGAAGCAACGACCAATCAGTTGCGCATGGCGTTTCGTACCCGGATCAAATTCTTTTACCGACCCGCCCATCTCAAGCCCACGCCTGAAGTGGCGGCGCAGCAACTGGTCTGGCATCTGGTCTCCAGCAGCGGCGGCCAGACCATCCTGTCGGCGCATAATCCCAGCCCTTATTACATCACGGTGGTGCGGGTGGAAGCCGGCCCGGACGGCAAAACCAGCACCGATCAGGACGATATGCTGGGGCCGGGCGAGACGCATCAGATCGTGCTCAAAGGGGGCGGTGTGGCGAGTGGTACCGCGTTTCAGTACACCACGGTAAACGATTATGGCGGTCCGGCGGAGCATAAGGCGACGTTGGCGGCCACCGGCAAATGAAGGAGCGGCTGGGCACGGCGGCGCCGCTTGCGCTGTGGGCGTTGCTTGGCACCTGCGCCAGCAGTCCGGGCTGGGGCATGTCTTGTACATCGTACTTTGGCGACACAACTTCCTTCGGCGGCTACATTTTCCGTTATCCGATGCCCAACATCATGCGGCTCGCACCCGACTTCCCGGTCGGCGGGCATTTGCCTACCGTCCCCGGCAATCCTTCGGCTGGCAAACAGTGGCGCATCGAATGCAACCAACCGTTCTATCTGGCAGGCATCGTGCGCGGCCAGAACGCATCAACAACGCACACTTTGAGCGGCGTGCCGGGTTTGAGCTACACCTTGTATGCGGGCCGGGATAGCGCTGGCAATCGGGTATATTTTCCGGGCCTTGTCGGGCAATCAAGTACTGGCGACCCGCATAACAACCAATACGCGAACTCCTTACGTTTCGACAGCACCGCGCCGGACTTTATGTATGCAGAGTTCACCAAGGTCGATGCATCGCTCCCCACCGTAGTCGATCTCAGCCGCCTGCGACTCGGTGAGTTCGCCGCGTGCAGCACGCCGGTACCGGACGACAGCTGCACGATGATCTTCACGCTGGATACGCCCTACCTGTCGACGGTAGTAGAGACTTATCCCACCTGCGTACTCAAAACCAACCCCGTGGTGGTGCCCTTGCCGGATGTGCATTTGCTCGGCAGCAGCAGCCGGGGGGCGACCTTTGCCTTCAATATCGACATGATTTGTTCACGCGGTGGCAGCGGCGTGGCCAACCAGACCAGCCTGCGGCTGGACGACACCAAAACCGCGCCCTCCGTCCCCGCCACCGCGCCCTATATCACGGCATGGAGCAGCGACGGGCACAACGCGGGCATCGGCATTGAAGTGAGCACCCGCGACGGCGGCCAGGTGTTGGCCATGGGCACGGCCTACGCCGTGGCGCAATTGCAGAACGGCAATACGTCGATTCCGCTCAACGCTACGGTGATCGAAACCGGCAGCAATATGTCGCCGCCGGTGCCGATCAATGTGGGTAGCTACAGCGCCACCGCAACGCTGACATTTACTTATGAATAAACGTCTGCGCCACGGCGCATCATCAAGCGAACACCGCCGGATCAGGCCCGATGCGTTGATCCTGGTTCAAAGCGGCAATGGCTTGCATGGCGGCCGTATCCAGTTCGAAATCAAACACGGCAAAATTGCTGCGTATGCGCTCGGGATTGATCGATTTCGGGATGACGATCACACCGTTCTGCACATGCCAGCGGATGACCACTTGCGCCGGCGTCTTGCCCAGGCGCTGCGCGATGTCTTTGATGACCGGATCAGCCAGCGCCTTGTTCTGCGCCAACGGGCTCCATGCCTCGGCGCGGATATCCAGTCCGGCCAGCGCCTGGCGTAGCGCGTCTTGCTGCATATACGGATGCAGTTCGATCTGGTCCAGCACCGGCTTGACGCCGGTTTCATCGATCAAACGCTGCAGATGCTCGGCCTTGAAATTGGATACGCCGATGGATTTAACCAGGCCATCCTGCTGCGCCTTGATCAGCGCGCGCCAGGTGTCGACATATTTGTCCTGGCTGGGGGCGGGCCAGTGGATCAGCAGCAGATCGACATAATCCAGCTTCAGCTTGCGCAAGCTGTCTTCCAGCGCCCGGCGTGCGCTGTCCAGGCCCTGGTCGCTATTCCACACCTTGGTGGTGACAAACACGTCTGCGCGCGGCAAACCGGCATCGGCAATGCCCTGCCCCACGCCGACTTCGTTTTTGTAGATGGCCGCGGTATCAATCGAGCGATAGCCCACGCGCAAAGCCTCCGCCACCGCCGCGCGCGCTTCGTCGTCACTGGCTTGCCACACGCCCAGGCCCAATTGCGGAATCTGGCGACCGTCATTCAGTTGGATCAGCGCTTGCTCAGACATCAGAATTCTCCGGTTAATCTGTCAAACACAGATACGGCCGTGTTAGCGGATTGCAAGCTCGGCTAGTGGGTGGCGCGTTCGCTGTCGTACTCAAACTGGAGCGATAGCCAGAACTGGGCGCTCGTCCCGAACATCAGGGCCAGCCCCACAGCCCACTCCAGATCGATATCTCGACGTCCCTCCAGCAATTGTTCAATCGAGCAGCGCGGCATGGCCATAAATGAGGCGAGATGTTCGGCACTCAACGCCTTGGGTTTCATAAACTCTTCCAGCAAGATTTCGCCGGGATGGATGTTGGATAGCTCGGGCATGGTAGTCCTTGATCATCACCTGGAGGGCCATCAGCATTGGCCCGCCTTGCCAGCTTCGCCTTGACCCCGCGCAACATCCACAATTCTGCAATTACGTTTCTGGAGTAATATCCGCCCACCAATCCGGCCGTCTTGTTGCAGGGGAAGCATGCTTAACCGTCAGATCATCAACCACGTGGCGCGGCAGCGCGCCAGCCAGGTGCGGATGTGGCACATGTTGCAGCAGCATCGCGCGCTCGATAATGCCGATCCAACGATTTTGCAGCGGCCCGAGCCCGTGCCGATGCCTGATACGCAGACGCAACCGCTGTTCAAGAAGTAAACGTATAGGGTGGGTCATGACCCACCTGTCCAAGCCATCCAAGAAGAACGCAAAGAGCGCGGGGCTCATCAGTCGCTTGGTGACAGGCTTTTGAACCCGCAACGCCAAAACCCCGAAGCTGAAACCTGCGACTGTTGCGGTTCTGCTCTTGCGGCTTTGAATGGTGGGTCTAGACCCACCCTATTCGTTTGCGAGGGCTAATACGGTCAGGCTGCGTACGCCTTGGGCGCCGCGGATCAGCACGCCTTCGATGTCGGCGGTAGCCGAGGGGCCGGTCACCAGCGCGGCGTAGCGTGCGCTGCGCCATTCCGGGCGTTGATAGGCCTGGTGCAGATTGCCCACCAGCTGCGTCGGGTGCAGCAGCACCAGCAGGTGTTGCGCCAGATAGCCCAGCGCATTGTTGCCATATTCGTGTTCCGACAAGAACAGCGACCCGGTTTCCGCCACGCCAAACGCGGCCTGTACGATGCCGACATCCACATTGGCCAGCGCAGCGGCATCCGCGCCGGGCCAGGCAAACCCATCCATTCCAGCCACCGCGCTGCAAAAACGTTGCGCCGACGGATACAGCAAGCGGATCTGCGTCGCCAGCGGCACGCTCGCATCCGCTTCCAGCCAGCGTCCGCCCATCTTCTCCAGCGCCATGGCAAAGCGCGGCACCAGATCGCCCGCATACGCCGCATCAAGCAGCGGCACTTCGGGCAATACTCGGGCGGCGGGTTGTCTGGCCCGGACCGCCGCCAAGATCGCGTCACGGCTACTCATCGGCCTGCTCCTTGCGTTGCGCCGCATACCATTGGTGGAAGGTCTGCTTGGCCGGGGTGGGCAGTTCGCGCTGTTTGCCCCAGGCGTTAAACGGGTTGTACAGCAGCGCGCGCGGCAGTTTGTCGATGGCGCGGTTGCTGCCCTCGCTAAACGCACGGTAGCGTTTGGGGTCGGCCAGCACTTTGCCCGCCAGCTTCATCGATTCCTTTTTGATAAAGCCCAGCTCGCCCTGCTCCGCCACAATCTGCCGCCATTTGTAGATCTGCTCGTGGATGTTGATCTTGACCGGGCACACATTGCTGCAACTGCCATTCAACGTGCTGGCAAACGGCAGCGCGCTGTATTTTTTTAAATCAAAAGTCGGATTGATGATGGCGCCGATCGGCCCGGCGTACACGCCGCCATAACTCAGCCCGCCGCTGCGCCGATACACCGGGCAGGTGTTCATGCAAGCGCCACAGCGGATGCACTTCAGCGAATACCAGAAATCATCCATCGCCAGCCGTGCGCTGCGGCCGTTATCCACCAGAATAAAATGCAGCGCGCCACCGGCTTTGGGCGCGCGGAAATGCGAGGTGTATTGCGTAATCGGCGAGCCCAGCGCGCTGCGCGACAGCATGCGGATAAACACGCCCAGATCGCTCTGGCGCGGGATCAGTTTCTCGATGCCGATGCTGGCGATATGCAGCGGCGGCACATTGGCGCTCAGGTCGGCGTTGCCCTCGTTGGTGCAGACCACCACGCTGCCGGTTTCGGCCACGGCAAAGTTGCAGCCGGTCATGCCCGCGCCGGCTTTTAAAAAGTACGGACGGGTATCCTGGCGCATGCCCTCAGTCAGATAAGCCGGGTCATCATTGGTCGGGTCGGTGCCGATGTTTTCGGCAAATACCTGCGCCACATCGCCGCGCAATTTATGCACGGCCGGCACCACGATATGGCTGGGCATTTCGTGGTCCAGTTGCTGGATGCGCTCGCCCAGATCGGTCTCGACCACCTTAATGCCGCGTGCTTCCAGGTACGGCCGCATCTCGCATTCTTCGGTCAGCATCGATTTGCTTTTCACCAGCAGGGTCACCGCTTGCGCGCTGAGGATTTCATGCACGATGCGGTTGTGTTCAGCGGCGTCGGCGGCCCAATGCACGATCACGCCATTGGCGGTGGCGTTGCGTTCAAATTGCTCCAGGTAATCGGCCAGATGCGACAGCGTGTGTTCCTTGATCTGCGACGCCAGTTCGCGCAGTTGTTCCCATTCGGCGATGCCATGCGCCTGGCCATCGCGCAACTGGCGCAAGCCCCACAGGCGCTGGTCATGAAACTTGATATGCGGCTCGTCCTGGATAAACGTGCGCGCGGCTTTGACGTGATCAACGCGGCGGCTCATCGCACGCTCCCGTTCAGGATTTGCGCGATATGCACAAAGCGCAGCGGCAGACCCAGCCGCTCGGCACAGCCTTTTTGATGCATCAAACAGGACATATCGGCCGACGCGATAAAGTCCGCGCCTGCCTGCTGGTGATCGCGCACTTTGTCGTAGCCCATGCGCGCGGACACGGGTTCTTCGGTCACGCAAAAGGTGCCGCCAAAGCCACAGCATTCATCGGGCCGTTTGGGGCTGACCAGCTCGATGCCGGGCACACCGGCCAGCAAGGTTAAGGGCTTGGAAAAAAACGGCGCATTGATCTCGCTCGGTTGCGCATGGTGCAGTTGGCGCAGCGTGCCGCAGCTATTGTGCCAACCCACTTTGTGCTCAAAGCGCGCCCACGGAAAATCGCGGATCTGCAGCACGTCATGTAGAAATTCAACCAGCTCAAAGGTCTGCGCACGCACGTGTTGGACGGCGGCGTCTTGCGGGATGGCGGTCAGGTGGTCGCGCACGTGATGCACGCAGCTGCCCGACGGCGCGACGATGTAGTCATAAGCGGCAAAATTGCGCACAAACAAGGCCTCGGCCCCGGTGGCGTCTTGCTGGCAACCGCTATTGCCCAAGGGCTGGCCGCAACAGGTCTGGTCCGGCGGATAGACCACCTCGCAACCGACCCGCTCCAGCAATTCCAGCGTGGCGATGGCCACTTCGGGGAAAAACGTGTCGATAAAACAGGGCACAAACAAGGCGACTTTCATGGGGTATCCAGGGACGGGATGGGAATAGCCCATCCCGTCGCCAAGCGCTTAGAAGTTGAAGTCGTCGATGTTGGAGGCATCAAACGTGGTCGGCGGTCCAAGAATCACCTCGCCCGATTTGCCCACCGTACGTTTGCCCAGCTTGCCCGCTTCAAAGGTATCGCCTTCCTTGCCGGTAATGGTGCCCGACGCCAGGTTGGCCGCCGCATACGCCGCCAGGTAACCCAGTTGGCCCGGGTCCCACAGCTGGAACGCTTTCACCGTGCCGTTCTTCACAAATTCGCGCATCTGGTTGGGCGTGCCCAGGCCGGTGATAACCACCTGGCCTTTCTTGGGCGAAGTCGACAGATAGCGTGCGGCGGCCGAGATCCCCACCGTGGTCGGCGAAATAATGCCCTTCAGATTGGGATACGCCTGCAGCAGGCCTTGGGTTTCCACAAACGATTTCTGGTCGTCATCGTTACCGTAGGCGATCTTTACCAGCTTCAGCTTGGCGTATTCCGGCTTCTTCAGTTCTTCCTGCATCCACTTGATCCAGGTGTTCTGGTTGGTGGCGTTGGGCGTGGCCGACAGCACGGCAATTTCGCCGCCTTCCGGGCCGATCAACTTGCTGAGCAATTGCACCTGCGCGCGGCCGATGCCTTCGCTATTGGCCTGGTTTACAAAGATCTGGCGGCCTTCGGGCGCGGTGTCGCTATCAAAAGTCACCACCTTGATGCCGGCGGCCTGGGCCTTTTTGAGGTAAGGCACCACGGCGTTGGCGTCGTTGGCGGCGATGACGATGGCGGACTGGCGCTGCGTGATCAGCGTGTTGATGTATTGCACTTGCGACGAAGCGCCGGCGTCGGATGGGCCGACCACTTTGCCGACCGCGCCCATTTCCTTGATCGCGGCCAGACCGCCTTCATCGGCGATCACTTCGTAGGGGTTGTTGATCTGCTTGGGCAGGAAGGCGATCTTGAGGTCTTTCTTCAGATCAGCCGCGTGGACCGCCAGCGGCAGCATGGTGGCTGCGATAGCGGTCAGCAGGATGGATTGCAAGTGGCGCATGAGTCGACTCCTCGAGAACTTCTGTTGTAGTGGGACTGCCCCGGCGAACCGGTTCTCTTGAATACGAATACAAAAACTGGGGTGCCACGCCCATAGGGTGGGTCATGACCCACCCATCAAAGTGGCTGGCTAGCTGGCCGTTACGCTTGGGTGGCGCACTTCTCGCCACGGCTAAAACGGCGAACCAATGTGGCTAACCCAAGCGCGGCGGCCAGCTAGTCCACCGCTTTGGGTGGTGGGTCCAGACCCACCCTATGAGCTGGGGGTTACGCGTGGGCGGCCAGTGCTTTTTGCTGGCGCGCGTCGCGCCAGCGGTTCACCAGGTTGGGCACCAGCACCGAGCTCAGCAGCAGCACGCCAGTCACGATGGTCAGCACTTCGCTCGATACATCCGACAGCGTCAGCGCGTTTTTCAGCACCGCGATAATCACCAGCGACAACAACACGCCCGGCAGACTGCCTTTGCCGCCAAAGATCGACACGCCGCCAAACAGCACGGCCGCCACCACCGATAGCTCAAAGCCTTCGCCGTTGTCGCCACGCGCGCTGGAAAAACGCAGCGTGTAGATAATCCCCGCCAGCGCGCTCATCAGCCCGCTCACCACATACAGAATCAAGCGTGCGCGGCTGACGTTGATGCCGGAAAACCGCGCCGCGGTCTGATTGCTACCGATGGCGTACAAGCTGCGGCCAAAGGCGGTGGCTTGCAGCAAAACGGTAAACCCGATCGCCGCCACAATCACAATCACAAACGGCTGCGGGATAAACGTGTCGCCCACATTGCTGATGCCAAAGGTGGTCAACGCGGCCGGAAAATCGGCGATGGCCTGGTCGCCCAGCAGCAGATAAGACACGCCGCGAAACAGCGCCAGGGTGCCGATGGTGACGGCCAGCGAGGGCAGCGCAAACGTCACGATGACCACGCCGTTAAACACCCCCGCCAGCGTGCCCGCCACCAGACACAGCACAATCACTGCCGGCATCGGCAAGCCCATATGCCACAGCACGCCCATCAGGCTGCTCGACATGCCCATGATCGACGCCACCGACAAATCGATATCCGCCGCGATAATGATCAGCGTCATCGGCAAGGCCATCAGCGCGATCTCGGTAAAGTCGGCCAGCAAGTTGGCGATATTGGACGTGGTCAAAAAGTCCGCTGACAAGCTGCGGCCCAGTATCAGCGCTGCGGCCAGCACGGCCACCAGCATCACTTCCCAGCTCAGATGCGGCTTATGTGTCGCAGTGCTCATGTCAGTCGTCTCCGTGATCGCGTTTTTTCATGGTCCAGCGCGCAATGGCGCGGGCCAGCAAGGTGTCGGTGGCAATGGCCAGCACAATCAGCGCGCCCTGGATGGCCAGTTGCCAGAAGGGCGACACTTTCAGTACCACCAGCGACAGGTTGATCACCCCCAGCAACAGCGCGCCCAGCGTGGCGCCCCAGACATTGCCGATGCCGCCAGTAATGGCCACGCTGCCGACCACGGCGGCGGCCACCACTTGCAGCTCGATGCCTTTGGCAGTGCTGGCATCCACCGTGCCAAAGCGCGCCAGCCACAACACGCCGGCCAGACCGGCCAAGGCGCCGGAAATCACAAAGCCTTTAAACACGCGCCGATCCACCCGGATGCCGGCCAGGTTGGCGGCTTCGGGGTTGGAGCCGATGGCGTAAAACTCGCGCCCACCGCGAAAGTGTTTGAGGTAGTAACCGGTCACCGCCAACACCACCAACGCCAGCACCACCAGATACGGCACGCCCAGCACGCTGCCACTGGCGATCATCTGGAATGCCGCCGGCAAACTGGTGGCGTTGATCTGGCCGCCATGCACCCAGGCGTAATCGATGCCGCGAAAGATATACAGCGTGGACAAGGTGGCCACCAGCGACGGCACGCGCCCAAACGTGACCAGCGCACCGTTGATGGAACCCGCCACCGCCCCCATCGCCACGCCCGCCAATACGGCCACGGCAATCGGCATGTTCGGATGCGCCACAAACAGCGCGCCGATCGAATACGCCGTCAAACCCACGGTGGAGCTGATCGACAAATCGATATGCCGCATCAGCATCACCACGGTCATACCGGCGGTCAGCATGGCGATGATGGCGACGTTCAGCAGCACGTCGCGGGCGTTCTGGATATTTAAAAAATGCGGGCTCGCCAGGCTAGTGGCGACGATCAGCGCCAGCAGCACAGCTACCAAAGTGGTTTCGCGGTGGCGGCCCAGAAAAATAAACCAGCGCATGGCGGAGGCATCCCCGGCAGAGGTTTTGCGTTGAGCGGACCGTGCAAGCGGCAAAGCGTGAGTGGCTTTCATGCGGCGCTCCGGCTGTGTGGATCGGGCTGGCCCAGCGCGGCGGCCATGATGCGGGCTTCGTCGGCCTGCGCGCGCGGGATATCGGCGGTCAGGCGGCCTTCGTTCATCACCAGAATGCGGTCGGCCATGCCCAGCACTTCGGGCAGCTCGGACGAGATCATCAACACCGCCATGCCGTTTTTAACCAGCTCGGTCAGGGTCTGATACACCTCGGCTTTGGCGCCAACATCGATGCCGCGCGTGGGCTCGTCGATGATCAGCACATCGGGATGCGTGGCCAGCCATTTGCCCAGCACCACTTTCTGCTGATTGCCGCCCGACAAGGTGCTGGCCGGCACATCCATCGAATGCGCTTTCAGCTTGAGCTTGCGGCCCCAGTCCTGCGCCAGATTGCGCTCGGACTGGTTCGAGATCAGGCCCCAGTGCACCAGCCGCTTTAACACGGTGAGCGCGGCGTTGTGGGCGATGCTCATGTCCAGCGCCAGGCCTTGCTGGCGGCGATCTTCCGGCACCAGCGCCAGGCCCGCGCGCACGGCGGCGGCGGGATCGCCCAGCAGCAACGATTTGCCTTTGATCTGCACGTCGCCGCTATCGACCGGATCGACGCCGAAGATCGCCCGCGCCACTTCGCTGCGCCCTGCTCCCACCAGCCCGGCCAGCGCCACGATTTCGCCACGGCGCACGGTAAACGAGATGTCCTTGAACACGCCGCGCCGGGTTAGCCGCCGCACCGCCAGCGCAATTTCGCCCGGCTCGACCTCGGCCTTGGGGTAATAGCTGGCCAGATCACGCCCCACCATGCGCGACACAATGCTGTCGTGCGTCATCTCGTGCGTTTCGGCGAAATGCACCGCCGCGCCGTCGCGCATGATGGTGATGCGTTGCGCCAGGCGGAACACTTCTTCCAGCCGATGCGTAATAAACAGGATGGCGACGTTGGCGGCGCGCAGGCGTTCGGCAATGGCAAACAGGCGTTCCACTTCGGGCCGCGACAAGGCGGCGGTGGGCTCGTCCATGATCAGCACATTGGCGTTCAGCGACAGCGCCTTGGCAATCTCCACCACTTGCTGATCGGCAATCGACAAGCCGCGCACGCTTTGCGTGGCCTGCAGATTAACGCCTAGCGACGCCAGCATTTCCTGCACCGCGTGTTGCATCGTTTCGGCGCGGATGCGACCGAAGCGATCGAGCGGCTGGCGGCCCATGTAGATGTTTTCGGCAATCGATAACTCGGGGAACAGCGTCGGCTCTTGATAGATGACCGCGATGCCCGCGTCGATGGCGTCGGAAGGCCGCGCAAACTGGCGCGGCTGGCCATCCACCCGCAGCTCGCCGCCATCGGGTTGATGCACGCCGGCCAGGATTTTAACCAGCGTGGATTTGCCTGCGCCGTTTTCACCAAGCAGCGCATGCACTTCGCCGGGCCACAGCGTCAGCGTGCCGTTTTCCAGCGCACGCACCGCGCCAAAGTTCTTGCGGGCATTGCGCAGTTCCAGCCGCGGCGTTGTGCCGGGCGTTAGATTGAGGGGGGACGGGGACATGGGTATTTACTCCAGCCGGTAAATGCGGCGCGCGTTATCGCGGAACAGCGCGGCATGCTCGGCCGCGCTGGCATCGGCCACACAGTCGGCGTAGGCGCGCCAGACGGTGCCGTAATCGCTATACAAGCGGTCGACCGGAAAATTGGAGGCAAACATCGCGCGCTCTGCGCCAAAACTATCGATGGCTTGCAGGATGTAGGGGCGGATGCTCTCGGTGGTCCAGCCGTGGTCGATCATGCCAAAGCCGCTCAGCTTGATCTGCACATTGGCGCAGGTCGCCAGCTGCGCCAGCCCGTCGCGCCACGCGCGCCAGCCGGCCACGCTGCCGCGATCCACCAACATGCCAGCGTGGTTGATGATGAAACTGATGTCCGGATACTGGCGTGCCAGTTCCACCGCTTCGGGCATCTGGTCGGGGTAGAGCTGCAAGTCAAAGCTCAGGCGATATTTGCTCAGCAGCCCGAAGTTGCTGCGCCACAGCGGCTCGCGCATAAAGTGGCGGCCCACGTAATCAAAGCGCGGGTTGCGATGCACATTCAGAATCTGGCGAATGCCGCGCACATTGCGATATTGGCAGTGCGCGGCCAGCAGTTTTTCTACGTCGGCGCTGGGTTGGCTAAAGTCGGCGGCGGCGACAATCGCGCCGGGCAAACCGTGGTTGCCGGGCGCATCGGCCAGACTTTGCAGCCAGCGGGTTTCTTCCACCGGATCGGCCGGGTCGTGGTTAGCGTCGATATGCACGGCATCCAGAATGACCACGCCCGCCGCAGCCGCATCGGCCAGCAGATCGGTGACGACATAATCACGGCGGATCGGGCTGATATCGCCGGTATACCCTTCGCCTTCGGCTTCCATCCACGGGTAGCGATGCGTGCTGATTTCCCAGAGATGTATATGCGGATCGACGACTTGGAGTTCAGACATACGCGGTCTCCGCTCAGGCCAGGTGGAACATCGGTTGCAGCGCAATTTGCACCGGCGCGTGGTCGGGCTCGGTGGCCATCAGGTCGGCCATGTAATCCCACCACTGGCGCACGATGGCCTGCGTGGGCAAGGCGTCCATGTCGTGGTCGGCTGGGGCTTTCAACACGGCAAACAGGATGTGCGTGGGCTCATCCAGAAAAATCCAGTAATCGACGATGCCCGCCGCCTTCAGCGCATGCGCCAGCTCGGGCCAGAGGTTGTCGTGGCGGCGTTTGTATTCCGCCGCCGCACCGTGGTTTAACTGCATGCGAAACGCGTGGGTATGCAATTCGGCCATGGCGGGTCTCACTGCAGATTGACGAACATGCCGCCGTCCACCAGCAAGGCCGCGCCGGTCACGTATTGCGCCATATCGGAGGCCAGAAATACGGCCGGGCCGACCAGATCTTCGGGCTGGCCGAGACGGCCCAAGGGGATGCGTTTTTCGAAATACGCTTTCTTGTCCAGATCGGCCAGGTCGTCTTTATTGATGTCGGTAAGGATGGTGCCGGGCAGTAATGAATTGCAGCGGATGCCGTATTTGCCCAGCGCAATCGCACACGATTGCATCAGCGAATGCACGCCGGCTTTGGTGGGCGTGTAGTGCGTCTGGAACTCGCCGCCCACCAAGGCCGAGATCGAACTCATCGCGATAATCGAGCCGCCCCGGCCTTGCTCTTTCATACGATTGGCCACGGCCTGGGTGACGAAATACGCGCCGTGCAGATTCACTTCCATCGTGCGCTTTAGCGTTTCGGGCGGCATATCGAGGAAGGCGTGAAACGGACAGATGCCCGCATTGCTGACCAGCACATCCACGCCACCAAAATTCTCCACCGCGGCTTGCACCAGCAGGCTGCCGGTGGCAGGGTCGGCCACATCGCCTTTTACCGCCACCACGCCACGGCCCAGCGCCTGGATTGCCGCCACCACCTCATCGGCATTGCTGTGATGGCTCACCACCACATTCGCGCCGTGCTGCGCACATCCGATGGCCACCGCCGCGCCAATACCGCGCGAGCCACCGGTGACGATCACTGTTTTATCTTTGAGCAACATGCAGCGTTCTCCGTATTGGGTTCAGTGCCGGCGGCAATCAGCGCTCGTACGGGCGATTGAGCTTGCATTCGGGGTTAAGCCGCACGCCAAAACCGGGCGCCTGCAACTCGGATACCTTGATGCGGCCGTTGACGGGCACCGGCTCATCCAGCAGCAAGGGGTTGAACATCGGCACCACCTTGTCGGCCTTGGGCGCCATCATCAGGAACTCCGCAAACGGGCTGTTGTGGCGCGTAATCACAAAGTGATAGCTGTAAACCGACGAACCATGCGGCACCACCATCACGTTGTGGGCATCGGCCAGCGCGGAAATCTTGATCAGTTCGGTCATGCCGCCGCACCAGCCGACGTCGGGCTGGATGATGTCGGCGCATTGTTGTTCCAGCAGCAGGCGGAAACCCCAGCGCGTGGCTTCGTGTTCGCCGGTGGTCACCAACATGCCGCGCGGCACATTGCGCTTGAGTTCGGCGTAGCCCCAGTAGTCGTCGGGCGGCAAAGCTTCTTCAATCCACTTCAAGCCGTAGGCGTGGGCGGCGGTGGCAAGCCGGGTGGCGTAATTGACGTCCAGGCTCATCCAGCAATCCAGCATCAACCAGAAATCGTCGCCGACGCGGTTGCGCATATCGGCAATCATTTCCAGGTTTTTGCGCAAGCCGGCTTCGCCTTCGGCCGGGCCGTGATGCAAGGGCATCTTGCCGCCGATAAAGCCCATTTCTTTGGCCAGATCGGGCCGGGCGCCGGTGGCGTAAAATTGCAGTTCTTCACGCACTGCCCCGCCCAGCAATTGATGCACCGGCTCGCCGCGCACCTTGGCCAGCAAATCCCACAGCGCCAGATCGACGCCCGAAATCGTGTTGATCACCACGCCTTTGCGGCCGTAATACAGCGTGGAGAAATACATCTGGTCCCAGATTTTTTCGATATCGGTGACCAACTGGCCTTCCACAAAGCGCGCCAGATGTTTTTCGACGATATAAGCCCCGATTTCACCGCCGGTGGTGACGGCAAAACCCACCGTGCCATCGCTGGCTTCCACTTCCACCACCAGCGTGCCCAGGACGTTGATGCCAAAGCTTTGCCGGCTTTGGCGGTATTCCGGATAACGGCTCATCGGCGTGGCGATATGGTCGTCTATCCAGTGGCCACCGCCCTGGTCGTGGTAATCAGCGCCGCCGCCCCTCACGGTAAAGGCGCGGATATGTTTGATGGTTGGCATGGCCATAATGCGTCGCTCCTGCAAGGCTGGGTCGGATCAATAAGTGGCGCGGCCGCCAGAGATGTCGAAGGTGGCGCCGGTGCTGAACGAGCAGTCTTCCGAGGCCAGCCAGCCCACCAGCGCAGCCACTTCGTCCACTTGCAGAAAACGCGCCATCGGGATTTTGCTGAGCATGTAATCGATGTGCTCTTGCGCCATCTGATCAAAGATCTCAGTTTTGGCCGCGGCGGGGGTAATGCAGTTGACCACTACGTTTTTGCTGGCCAGTTCTTTGCCCAGCGATTTGGTTAGCCCGATCAAACCGGCCTTGGACGCGCTGTAGTGCGAGGCATTGGGGTTGCCCTCTTTGCCCGCCACCGAGGCCACGTTGATGATGCGCCCGTAGCCATTGGCCAGCATGCGCGGCACCACGGCGTGGCAGACGAGGAACGGCGCAATCAGATTGACTTCGATTACCTTGGCCCACACGGTGGGGTCCAGTTCCCACGTCGGCGCGTTGCCGCCGGTAATGCCCGCGTTATTGACCAGGATGTCGATCTTGCCGTGCGCCGCTTCCGTGGCCTGAGTGGCTGCGCCGACGGCGGCGCGGTCGGTCAGGTCCAGCGCGTGGGCGCTGACTTTGCCCAGCGCGGCCAGTTCGGACGCGGCGGTGTCCAGCCGCGCCGCATCCACATCCCATAACGCCACGCTGGCGCCCGATTGCAGCATGCGTTTGGCCACGGCATAACCAATGCCGCGCGCCCCGCCGGTGATGATGGCGACATGGTTGTTGAGGTCGAGCTGGTTCATGTTGCGTATCTCCAGGTTGCAACAGGCCGCACCGCGCAGGTTGCGGCGAAAAAATTCGGGACGGGTTGTTTGTTGTTGTGGCTGCGGGCTTAGCGCGGTACCACGGCGTCGACGGTGATTTGTTGTTGCTCACCGAGGCCGGCAATGCCGAGCTTCATGGTCTGGCCCGCCACCAGGTATTTGGGCGGCTTCTGCCCCAGGCCCACGCCCGGCGGCGTGCCGGTGCAGATCACGTCGCCCGGCTGCAGCGTCATAAACTGGCTGAGATACGCCACCAGCGTGGCCACGCCAAAAATCATGGTGCGGGTATTGCCGTTTTGATAACGGTGGCCATCCACTTCCAGCCACATATCGAGGTCTTGCGGATCCTTGATCTCATCGGCGGTTACCAGCCATGGACCGATCGGCGCAAAGGTATCGTGGCCCTTGCCTTTGTCCCACTGGCCGCCGCGCTCCAGCTGAAACGCGCGCTCGGACACATCGTTCACCACGCAATAGCCAGCCACGTGGTTCATCGCTTGCGCTTCATCGACGTATTTGGCGGTCTTGCCGATGACCACGCCCAGTTCGACTTCCCAATCGGTTTTTTGCGAATTGCGCGGGATTTCCACCTGATCAAACGGGCCGCACAGCGAGCTGGTCGGCTTCATAAAGATGATCGGCTCTTCCGGGATCGCCATATTCGATTCTTTGGCGTGGTCGCTGTAGTTAAGGCCGATGCAGATGATCTTGCCGATGCGCCCCACGCACGGGCCAATGCGGGCGCCAGCGGGCGCAGTCGGCAGCGTTTCGGGGCGTACGTCGCGCAGACGGGCCAGCGAACCGGGGTGCAGCACTTCACCGGAGATATCGTCGATCACGCCCGACAGATCGCGGATGACGCCATTGGCATCGAGCACGCCCGGTTTTTCGTGGCCCGCCGGGCCGAAGCGCAACAACTTCATATTCTGGGTCTCCGCGACGTAGTGTCGGTTTAGTGGCTACATTTTTAACGGGCTTTGCCTTGCCGTTCCAATCACAAATCTGACGCATGCGATAACCAGAAGGTATCGGTAAGGGTATTTGCAGAGTGCGGCGCTGCGATATTTGCGGCAACAATCACATCCAGCCGCATCACTTACCGGAAACGTCATGCTCAAGCCGTATTTGTATCAGTCGTTACTACATCGTTTACGTTACAAACATTTGTACCTGCTGGTGGCGCTGGATGAGCACGGCAATCTGCATCAGGCCGCGGAAACGCTGGCGATGTCGCAACCGGCCGCCAGCCGCATGCTGCGTGAGGTGGAACAATATCTGGATTGTCCGCTGTTTGAACGGCTGGCGCGCGGCATGAAGCCAACCGAAGTGGGCATCGAAGTAATCCGCTTTGCCCGCGCCACGCTGGGCGGGCTGGAACGCTGCGCCGACAATCTGACGCAATGGCAACGCGGCGGCTTTGGCCAGCTGATTGTGGGCACGATTATGGGCGCGGCGCCGGACTGGATAGCGCAGGCGGTGTCGGATTTGAAAGTACGCAAGCCGCTGCTGAAAATCCGCATCAAAGGTGAAACCAGCGATCAACTGATCGAGCTACTGGAGCAAGGCCGCATCGACTTTGCCATCGGCCGTTTTAGCGATCTGGAACAACATAACTGGCTGGATTTTGAGGCGCTGGGCAACGAGAAGCTGTTGCTGGTGGTGCGCAGCGGGCATGCGCTGGCGCGCGAGGAAAGCGTGACGCTGGCGCAGCTGGCGACGTGGCCATGGGTGCTGCAGCCGATGACCAGCCCGGCGCGGCAATTGCTGGAGCATGAGTTTGAAGCGGCCCAGGTCAGCGCGCCGCAAAACACGGTGGAATGCGATTCGATTTTTGCCACACTGCAGCTGGCGCAGCGCAGTGATGCGGTGACGATCCTGTCAGAGCCGGTGCTGCGCGACCACTTGCAAGCCGGCTTGCTGGTGACGCTGCCGCTGGCCGTGGGCCGCAGCCTTGCACCGTTTGGCGTGCTGACGCGCAAGGGCGAGGAAGTAAGCCACAGCGGCGTGGAATTTCTCGACATCTTGCGCCGCATGTCGCGCGTCGCCCGCGTCGCCGCGTGATGCATAGATACCGTCTTGAAGATCAACCCTCGCCGATGAATCTCTCGCCGGGTATCCAGAAGCAGGGCTGATTTTTATGCGCAGGCGCATACGCGGCGGGGGTTTTCCCGCCGTGGTTTTTCTGCGCTCTTCGCTGCCGGGTTCAGCCCGCCAGTACAAACTCCGCGTCAAACGGCCGCTGGTTCTTCACCACGCCGAAGCACTGATGCACCAGCTTGCGCATGGCCGCCCCCAGCGCC
>NZ_BAAIHC010000020.1:0-89493 GCF_054652575.1 Silvimonas sp. JCM 19000
GAGCCCGCCTTCGGGGTCGCCTTGCAGGATTAACTGGCGGCCCGCTTCGGGCGCTGCCGGGGGCATACACGCGCTGAGCAGGGCCAGCGGCAACAGCAACGCCAGCACCAACTGGCGCGGCGGACTCTTGAAAACAGCTAATGACGCACGCTTCACGGCGTTCCTCCGACGGGCAGTGTCTGCACCTGATTCAGCGGCAGATAGGTAAACGTGATCGCGTCACGCGTAACCTGATCCACACGGTAAATCCCGAGCAGCACTTCTCCTTGTTGTATGCGGCCCAATGCATCGCAGCGAGCGCAGATCACATATTGCTGGCCGCCCACTTCCACCACGATGCGGTCATTGGCCCCTTCGCGCCAGGTGCCGACCACCTGGAAGGGTAGCGGCGGTGCCATTGGCTTGGGCGTGGGGGTGGGTTTGGGCGTTGGGGTAGGCGGTGGTGGCGGCGGTTGCCAATTCTGGCGCGGAAACAGATCCACGCCGCTGGCACTGCTGGCCGCGCTGGCGTGGCTGGCCACGGCCGAGGCATTCATCAGCGCAGCGCTATGCGCCAGCGCGGCTTCGCTGGCGATGGATGCAATCGCATGGCTGCGCGCGCGCACCGGCATTGCGTTCTCGGCGTTCTCATCATCATTGCGGCCTTGCCACCACGCGTATCCGGTCAGGATGACGGTAATGGCCAGCACAATCTGCAGTGGGCGCGACAGCATCAGCGCACCTCCGTCAGATAGCTGAGCGTCAGTTGCGCGCTCAGATTGTCGTCGCCGATCTGGCTGCGGCTGAACATCAGCGACTCGACGCGTACGCCCGGCAAGGCCTGCAAATCAGCGGCCAGACCGCGCAAATCCGGATAGCGGCCTTGCGCTGGAAATTGAATGCCAAAGCGCATCAGATGGCCGTCGCCTTCGCTCACCGATTTGTATTCGCTTTGCGTAATCGCCACATGGCGCGCATTGGCCAGCTCGGTCAGCTGGCGCAGCAGGTCGGTAAACTGGTCCGGTGTGTCCAGCGGCGCGGGCGCGGCGGCGGCGGCGGCACTGGCCTGGGCGGCGGCGCGTAGCTGATGCCGCGCAGTGTCGAGCGCAATTTCGCGCCGGTCCAGGTCCTGATTGACCGGCACCACGTCCTGGCGATAGATCAACCAGCCCGCCAGCATCAAAGCCAGCCCCACCCAGCCCAGCAAACCGGCCTGGCGCGGCCATTGCCGCAAGGTCCATAACAGGCGCGCGCCATTCATCGCACCACCTCGCGCCAGGTGAATTCCAGTTGCGATTGGGTCGGCTTGAACGGATCAACCACCTTCAAGCCCTGATGCGCAAAGGTCACCTTGCCCACGCGCGGATCGCTGGTCAGGTTGTCGACCAGGCTGAGCGTGTCTTCCAGCGTGCGCGATTCAAGTTCCAGCTTGATGTCATGGTCGGCGGTGACCACTTCGAGCTTGGTCAGGCCGATATCCTTGCTCCAGTATTCTTCCAGCAACGCCAGCGCCGGCATGGGGCTGAGCAACTGGCCCCGGCGGATGGCCGCCACTTTATCGTTCATGGGGGTTTCTTTGCGCGCGGCGATTTGCGCCTGGTCTTGTTTCTGCTTGAGCCACGCCACGGCGTCTTCGCGATCGGCCACCTGTTGCTGGCGTTGGCGTGCAATATCCTGCTGCGCCAATGCCCACAAAATCACCGTCACGCCGACGGCGACCAGCAACAGACCCAGCCACGGCGTGCTGCTCGGTTTACGTTGAAAGTCGAGTTGCACCGGCTTCATGCCGCCACCTCAACCGCGTCGCTGCTGCCACGCAGATCAATGGGCTGGCTAAAGCGCGGATGCACGCCGCCCAACCATTGCAGCGGGCCGTTGCCGGACAAGCTGGCCAGCGGCACATCAGACGAGGTCACATAGATGTGCAGCGGCATGGTTTCGCCACCCAGCACAGCGGCGTCGCGCACCAGTGCGCTCAGTTGCTCGATATCGGGTGCTTGATGCGGCGGCACCGCGTAGGGCTGGGTGATAACGCTACGCCAGCCTTTTTGATAGAACAGACAGGTGGCGTATTCGCTCTCCAGCAGCACCAGCGCAAATTCGCGCGCCTTGAGCCGGGCGTGATGGCGGTTGAGTGCGGTAATCAATAATGGCTCGCACTGACTCAGGCGCAATTTGCCCGCGCGCGCCATCTCAAACACGGTCTGGAACAAACCCTGGTCCACCGCCGCCGCCAGCCGCGCCTGGCCAAAGCCGCCAGGGGCCACGCGTATGCGCCAGGTATCGGTGGCAACCCCATATTGCTGCGCCAGCAAGACCCGGGCGTAACCTTCCCAATCGGCCTCGCGCTTGAGCGACGCTTGCCAGGGCAGCACGGCATAGCGCACCCACGGCGCGCCAAGAATAAGGTTGAGCTGATCCAGCCCCAGACTGCCGCGCGGCGCGTGGCTAAGCAGTTGCTGCAAACGCAGTACCGCGTCGTCACCCACCGCTTGTACTGCGGCATGCGCCCGCTGCAGCAGCGGCGCGCCTTTTTTCTGGCCGAGGGCTAACCGTGGCCCGCTGGCGAGCAACACGTGGCGGCGGGTCAGCCAGGCGGTGTGCTCAATCCACAAACGTGACACGGTTTACTTCCTGCAAAGTGGTTTCACCGCGCGCCACCACGGCCATCGCGGCCTGACGCATGCTCAAGAATCCCAGACTGGCCGCCAGTTGTTTGACTTCAACGGCGGGCGCGCGCCCGGCAATGGCTTGTTTCAATTCATCGTTCAGGCGCAGCACTTCGGCGATGGCTTTGCGGCCCAGATAGCCAGTGCCGCGGCAGTGACTACAGCCGCTGCCTTTGCGAAAGCGCCAATGCGCCACTTGCGCGCGCGTCACGCCGGAGGCTTCCAGCAATTCGTCATCGGGCGCATCGTCGGTCATGCAATGCGGACAAATCTTGCGCACCAGACGCTGCGCCACCACGCCAATCAGCGCATCGACAAAGCTGTTGGGCTCGACACCCATATGCATAAAGCGATCAAGCACTGAAAACACATTGTTGGCGTGCACGCTGGTTAGCACCAGGTGGCCCGTCAGCGCCGCTTGCACCGCGATATTGGCGGTTTCGCCGTCACGGATTTCGCCGACCAGAATTTTGTCCGGGTCATGCCGCAAAATGGACCGCAAACCGCGTGCAAAGCTCAGGCCTTTTTTATCGTTGACCGGAATTTGCAGAATGCCCTGCAACTGGTATTCCACCGGGTCTTCGATGGTGATGATCTTTTCTTCGCCGGTGTTGATCTCAGATAGCGTGGCGTACAGCGTGGTGGATTTGCCCGAGCCAGTCGGGCCGGTTACCAGCAACAAACCGTAGGGTTCGGTGGCCAGGCCGCGGATATTGGCCATGGTGGCGTCATCAAAGCCGAGGATATCCAGCCGCAATTGCTTGAAGGCATCGCCGCCGTTTTGCTTGTCCAGAATCCGCAGCACGGCGTCTTCGCCATAAATCGACGGCATGATCGAGACGCGGAAATCCACATCGCGGCCATTGGCCAGCACTTTAAAGCGGCCATCCTGCGGAATCCGGCGCTCGGAAATATCCAGATCGGCCAATACCTTGATGCGCGAAATCACCTGTTCGGCGGTTTCCACGCCATTGGCGCCGCCGATATGCAACAGCACGCCATCGATACGGTATTTGATCGACAAGCCGGTAGCGGTGCTTTCGAGGTGGATATCCGACGCCTTGGATTTGAGGCCGTCATACAGCGTGGAATTGACCAGCCGCACCACGGGCGAGGCATCGCGCGCGATGGTAGCCAGCGAGATTTCGGTAACGCCCTCATTGCCAGTTTCGGCGTCGGGGCCGGCCTGCATCTGGTCCATGGCGCGATGCGAGGTCTCGAAACTGTCCAGCCATGTGCGCACATCGGAGAAATGCGCAAACGCCGTCACATAGCTGACGTTGAGCCGCTGCTGTGCCCAGTTGCGCGTGATGCGATCAAACGGATCGCCCAGCACCAGGCGCAGATGGCCTTCGGTGTCTTCCACCAGCACGCATTGGCGGCCGACGGCTTCGGCATAAGGCAGCAGATCGTAGCGCGGAAACTGTGCGGTCAGCTCGTCCCGGTCCAGCGCGGGCAAGCCCAGAAAACGGCTGATTTCGGCGCGATAAGTCAGATCATCCAGCCCCAGCGTTTGCTGGATTTGCAGCGGTAGAGCGGCGTCGGTCTGGGTCTGGCGCAGATGGTTGATCAGTTCGAGCGTTAGCGCGGTCATTGCGTGCTCTCGGCCAGCTGGAAGATCGGCATATATAAAAGGAAGACGATGGAGCCGATCATCACGCCGATGATCAGCATCAGAATCGGTTCGAACAGACGGGTAAACATATCGATGGCGCGGTCGAGTTCTTCGTCGCAAAACTGCGCGGCGCGTTCGGCCATGGTGGCCAGCTCGCCGCTTTGCTCGCCCACCCGCAACAGGCGTTCGGCGACGGGCGTGGTCAGGCCATAACGCGGCAAGGTGGCGGACACGGTCTGGCCCGCCTTGATATCGACCAGCGCGCGCGTTAGCGCCAGCCGCATTGGCGTGGGTAGCAATTGCGCCGCCAGCTCCATCGCCGCCACCACCGACAAGCCGCCCGACAACAACAAGCCAACGGTGCGATAAAAGCGCGTGAGCGAAAACAGGCGACGATAGCCATCCAGGCTGGGCAAACGCCAGAACGCTTCTAATAAAGCGGCCTGCACTGCAGGCGTGCGCAGCAACACAATCGCCAGCGCAATCGTGCCGACAATGCCGGCAAACAACACCGGGCCATGGTCATGTACCAGATTGCCCCACCACAGCAGCACGGCGGCGGCAAACGGCAGGTCTTTCATGCTGGCGTAAATCTGGCTGAATTTGGGAATCACATAAAACAGCAGAAACAACATGATGCAGCTGCCGATACTGATGATCACGGCCGGGTAAACCAGCGCCGAAATAATCTTCTTTTTAACCGAAGCCAGCCGCGATTCGTAATGGTGGTAACGCTTGAGCGCATTGGCCAGGTGGCCGGTCTTTTCGGCCGAGCCCACGGTGGCGATATACAGCGGCGGAAAATGCTCGGGCATCTGCCCCAGCACGCGTGACAGCGGCAGGCCCTGATACAAGCCATCAATCAGGCGCGAGAGCACCACGCGGTTGCCGTCGGCAGCGGCTTTTTCCTTGAGGGTTTCTACCGCCTCGACCAGGGTCAGGCCAGCTTCGAGCAGGGCAATCAATTCCTGGGTAAACAGCGACAGCGCAAATTCGCTTTTGCGAAAACTGACCCGATGCTGGGCGTGCGCCGACACCAGCTCCAGCCCCTGCGACGACAGGCGCTGCTTGAGCTCGGCTTCGTTGGCGGCCTCCAGGTCCAGCTCTTGTAACAAGCCGGCCTGGAGCGCTTTGACTTTGTAGCGCATGGCTAGGGGTCAGTGACGCGGGCTGCGTTACTGAAAATACGAGATGTCGGCGTCTTCACCGGTGCCGCCGGGCTTGCCGTCGGCGCCATAGGTGATGAGGTCGAAATCATGGCCGTTTTCGCCAGGGCGGCGATAAACATAGGGGTGATCCCACGGATCGTTGGGCACGTCTTTGGTCAGGTAGGGGCCTTGCCATTTGGCTTCGTCGCCCGGTTTGACGCTGAGTACGGCCAGACCTTGTTCGGTGGTGGGGTAGTGGCCGACATCCAGCCGGTAATGATCAAGCGCGTCGGCCAGTGATTTCATCTGGCTGGCGGCGGTTTTCATTTTGGCTTTGCCGACTTCACCAAACAGCTTGGGCCCGACGTAACCGGCCAACAGCGCAATAATCAACAGCACTACCAACAGTTCGAGCAGCGTAAAGCCGTGCTCGCGCAGATTGCTTCGTTGCATGGATCGAATCTCGGTTCTTATGTATTTGTGGTAACAGCGCCGCAGTCGAAAACGGCGCGGCCGTTGCACATTGAATGTGTCCGTTTCGCGCCGGTTTATTTGTATCGACCGGTTCAGTGCGGTTACTTGTTTGCGGTTACGCCTTGTCATGCGCAACTCCATCCTCTGCGCATCCTATACGGCGCATTTTGACGCTGCAAGCGCATTCACGGCACCGTGCCAACACTGTGCAAACAGGCTTTACTGTAATCAGATCAAATGCCTGCGACGGATGCTTGCCAGAGTGCCGTAACTTACGCCGGGCGGTAAAAAGCGGCCTTCAGGCGGCCTGAATCAGCAAATTTGCGGGGTGCAACGCGGGTACGCATTGGTATCGCTGTAAGAAATGTACTGTCAATGATGGCGCACACCTGACGCAAAAAAGCCACGAAACCGTTTGTGGAATTGCGGCCTGCTGCACGAAACAGGTGCGCAGCCCGCGCGCGCAGTTCAGGGGGAGGGTTGCGGCTTAGCCGTGTAACTCATAATCCAGTACGTAACTATGCCCGCCATCCTGCAACACAATCCGGCAAACCCCACTGATGCCGAACAGATCGCCCGTGCCCGAATCCGGCACGATGCTGATCGATAATTGCGGCTGGCCGCGCGCCATGGTGCCGCTGTGTTGCAGTACAAAGCTGCCTTGCTTGCCGTGCAACATGCCTTCCACCTGTTCGATGGCCACATAGCCGGCCGAGCCTTCCACTTCCGTCATGGCGGTCAACATCTGGCCCCGCCCGGTGGCTTGCAGATCGCCGCTGTAATACTTGAGCAGTTGCAGGCGTGCCAGCGGCGCGGGCAGCAAAGACTGTTGCGTTTCAGGATCGAGATCAGGCGATGTGGGCGTCATCGCAACCGAAAACGCACCGGTGGCTTGGGTCATGCTGGCGGGCTCCGCGCGGATTAACTTGGCTGGTTCCGGGAGCATAGAAAGCCCTGCCCGGCGCCGCCAGCCGTATCCCGTATCTGGCGTGTACCGACGGTGGGCCCGCCCAACGCCAGACGTAAAAAAGACCCGCAGTGCGGGCCTCTCAGGGGTGCAATCAAACTGCGATTGCTTAGCCGAAGCGCTTGCTCACGGAATCCCAGTTCACCAGCTTCCAGAACGCGCCCAGGTAGTTAGGGCGGCTGTTACGGTAGTCGATGTAGTACGCGTGTTCCCACACGTCGGCGGTCAGCAGGGCGACGTCGGCGGTGGTCAGCGGGGTAGCGGCGTTAGAGGTGTTGACGATGTCCACCGAGCCATCCGGCTTTTTAACCAGCCACGTCCAGCCCGAACCAAAATTGCCGGCGGCCGAAGCGTTGAAGGCTTCTTTGAACTTGTCGAACGAACCCCACTTGGCGTTGATCGCGTCAGCCACAGCGCCAGTCGGAGCGCGGTCTGCATCGGATGGGTTCGGTGCCAGGCTTTCCCAGAAGAAGGTGTGGTTCCACACTTGGGCGGAGTTGTTGAACAAACCACCGGCCGGGGCTTTCTTGACCGTTTCTTCGATGCTGAGGTTTTCGAACTCAGTACCTTCGATCAGCTTGTTCAGATTGGTAACGTAAGTTTGATGATGCTTGCCATAGTGATATTCGAGTGTCTCTTCGGACATGTGCGGGGCGAGCGCATTTTTTTCGTAAGGCAGGGGGGGAAGGGTATGTGCCATAGATGTATCTCCTCGGTTGGCGGGACTCGGTTTGGCTACTGCGAGGCCACTCGCGGTCGTTTCAAGATCCCGGAAACGGCTTTTGCGGAAATGCGAGTTTATAACAAATGGGGCAGCGCCCAGCGCATTTCAACCCGAATTGCATAAGTCTTATGTCAGCGTAACGCGGCTTTAGTGCCATAGTGGGGCTGTGGTATCGTGCGTGCCTGGACTGGCGCCGCCAACGGCGCGCAGGCCCGCTTATCGAATATGCATTCTGAAAACTAGCAAGCGCGGTTGCCACCAGCGCTTCCCGGATGGGTTTTATGACCTTTTTGTCGTTGATCATCGCTTTGGCGCTGGAGCAACTCCGCCCCATCAGTAGTCGCAACCCCGCCTACCTGGCTTTTGTGCGGCTAGCCAATAATCTGGAACGCAATCTCAACGCCGGCGAATATCGCAATGGTGTCTACGGCTGGTTGCTGGCCATGCTGCCGCCGCTGATTGTGGCGATCTCGGTGTATTTTTTGCTGGCGCGACACAGCCCGTTAATGGCGCTGTTGTGGAATGTGGCCATCCTGTATCTGACCATGGGCTTCCGCCAGTTCAGCCACGCTTTTTCGGGCATCTCGCGCGCGCTGCAGATCGATGACGTCGATAGTGCGCGTCTGTTGCTGGCCGACTGGACCGGGCAACACACTTCGCAAATGGGGCCCGATGAAATCTCGCGCCTGGCCATCGAGCAAGGCCTGGTCGATTCTTTCCGTTATGTGTTTGGCACCGTGTTCTGGTTTGTGGCTCTGGGCTGGATTGCCGGCCCGGCTGGCGCCGTGCTGTATCGCACTTCCAGCTTGCTGGCGCAGAAATGGGGCGCTTTCGACAACCAGAATGCCTTTGGCCGCTTTGCCACCATGATGCATGACGCGCTCGACTATATTCCGGTGCGCCTGACCGCCGTCAGCTTTGCCATCATGGGCGATTTTCAGGACGCGGTGGATTGCTGGAATGCGCAAGCGCGCACCTGGGCCGATTACACCAGCGGCATCCTGCTGAGCGCGGGCGCTGGCGCCATCGGCATCCGCCTGGGCGATGTGCTGCATCAGGATCACACCGTCAAGTTTCGCCCCGAACTGGGCCTGGGCGAAGCCGCCAACCCGGATTATCTTGCAAGTGCCGTCGGCCTGATCTGGCGATCGGTACTGCTGTGGTTAGCGCTGATCCTGTTGTTCAGCGCCGCATTGTGGATACGCTAGGGCCACGTTAAGACAAACGCCGACGTAAGATTTACGTTGGCGGGCTTTGTCAGATTCGGCGCGCTGGCGCAAAATTACGGCTCTACCTTTGGGAGTACCAGCCGTGCCGCAAATCCAGATTGCCGATCGCACCCTCAACGTTGCGAATATCTTTTGTGTAGGCCGCAATTATCAGGCGCACGCGGCCGAAATGGGCTCCAGCATCGGCGCGGAGCCCATGGTGTTTCTGAAACCCAATTCCGCAATCGTCCGTCCTGGCACCCCGCTGCAACTGCCGGCATGGTCCAAAGAAATCCATCACGAAACCGAACTGGTCGTCGCCATCGGCAAAAGCGGCCGCCATATTGCGCGCGAAGATGCGATGCACTACGTGGCCGGTTACGCCCTGGGCCTGGATCTGACCGCGCGCGACGTGCAAGCCGAAGCCAAGAAAAAAGGCCAGCCGTGGACGTTGGCCAAAGGCTTTGCCGGCGCCGCTGTGCTCGGCAAATTTGTGCCCGCTGAGGCGATTCCCCATCCGGCCGATGTGAGCTTTACGCTGCATATCAATGACGCGCTGGTGCAGCAGGCGCACACGCGCGATATGGCGTTTGATATTCCGGCGCTGATCGCCTGGATTTCTGATCGCTTTGGTTTGACCGAAGGCGATCTCATCTACACCGGCACGCCGGAAGGCGTGGGCCCGATTGTTTCGGGCGACCAGTTGATGCTGCAATTGGGCAATGTGTTGCACGATCACTATCAGGTGGCCTGATGCTGATTCGACAGGCAGGCCCGGACGATCTGGCGGCGTTGCAAAGTTGTTTCTTTGCTTCGGTATCAGTATTGGCCGCGCCGCATTACACGCCGGAACAGCGCCGCGCCTGGGTCGAGCGCGGTCTGGCCGACGGCGCGGCCTGGCGCAACAAGCTGGCCCACAATCATGTCTGGCACGCGCTGGAAGCAGATGTGGTGGCGGGCTTTTGTAGCCTGACGCATGAAGGCGTGGTCGATTGGCTGTTTGTGCATCCTGCATTTGCGCGCAAAGGCGTGGCGCGGGCCTTGTTGCAGCAAGCTGAAACCATGGCGCGCTACGAAGGCTTGAGCCGCATGGAAGCCTTTGCCAGCCTGGCAGCACAGCCGGTCTTTACCGCCTGTGGCTACACGCTGGAGGGGCGCCAGCAAGTGGACATCAATGGCATCAAGCTGGAGAACGCGCATATGCTGCGCGTTCTCGAATAACAGACTGAGCGAGCAGGGCGCTCAGCACGCTTCCAACGTCGACAGATCCCAACGTGGACGCGCGCCGTAACTGTATTGCGGCGTGGCGTACTGCAAGCGCATCGCACCGGCAAACGCAATCATCGCGCCATTGTCGGTGCACAATTCCAGCGGCGGATAGAACACTTCGAATTTGCGCCGACGTGCTGCTTCATTCAACGCGGCGCGCAATTGCTTGTTGGCGCCGACGCCCCCGGCAATCACCAGTCGCGACATGCCGGTCTGCTGCAGCGCCGCCACACATTTCTTCAGTAGCACCTCAACCACCGCTTCCTGAAAGGCCGCACAGATATCGGCACGCGTTTTGTCGTCGATGGGCGCTTGCTGATTCACCAGATTGAGCACTGCGGTTTTAAGGCCAGAGAAACTGAAATCCAGATCGCCGGAATGCAGCATCGGGCGCGGCAATTTAAAGCGCGTGGCGTCGCCGGTATCTGCCAGCTTCGACAAGGCCGGGCCGCCGGGATAACCCAGGTCGAGCAGCTTGGCGGATTTGTCGAAGGCCTCGCCGGCGGCATCATCGACGGTCTCACCCAGAATTTCGTACTGACCTATGCCGCGTACCGCCATCAGTTGGGTATGGCCGCCCGACACCAGCAATGCCACAAACGGGAAATCCGGGCGCGGCTCCGACAACAGCGGTGACAGCAAATGGCCTTCGAGGTGATGCACGGCGACGATGGGTTTTTCCAGCGCAAAGGCCAGTGCATTGGCCACGCTGGCGCCCACCAGCAAGGCACCGGCCAGGCCAGGCCCGGCCGTGTAGGCAATCGCAGCAATGTCCTGGCGCGTGCGGTTGGCTTCCGCCAGGCAGGCTTCGGTGAGCGGCAGCACGCGGCGGATATGGTCGCGTGATGCCAGCTCGGGCACGACGCCGCCGTATTCGGTATGCATGGCAATCTGCGAATGTATGCGATGCGCCAGCAGGCCCTGTTCAGTGTCGTATAATGCGACGCCGGTTTCGTCGCAGGAAGATTCGATGCCTAGCACTAGCATGGGCTCGCCTCGTAAGTCGGGTGGGCAAGGGCGACATCGTACCTGTTCACGCAACACCCGCAAAGCACAGGGTTTTGACACGCGGGCTCAGGTCGTGGATAATCCGTGGCTTTCTTCCGGGCACTAAGCCCTAACAACAGGATTTACGCTCGATGCCTTCTGTTCGCGTTAAAGAGAACGAGCCCTTTGAAGTCGCAATGCGCCGCTTCAAGCGCTCTGTAGAAAAAACCGGTCTGCTGACCGAACTGCGTAGCCGTGAGTTTTACGAAAAGCCCACTGCAGAACGCAAGCGCAAGCTCGCTGCCGCCGTCAAGCGCCACTACAAGCGCCTGCGCAGCCAGCAACTGCCCCCGAAGCTGTACTAAGCCCGGGCAGTCTGCAAGCCAGATTATGAAAGGCCGCACACGTGCGGCCTTTCCGTCTTTGTGTTACGTCGCCGACGTAACGCTTCAATCGCCAAGAGAAATTGATCATGAGCCTTAAAGTACGCATCACGGACGACATGAAAGCAGCGATGAAAGCCAAAGAGACGGATCGTCTGGGCACCATCCGCCTGCTGTTGGCGGCGATGAAGCAACGTGAAGTGGACGAGCGCATCGAACTGGATGACGCCGCCATCGCTGCCATCATCGAAAAGATGCTCAAGCAGCGCAAAGACAGCATCAGCCAGTTTGAGGCAGCCCAACGCCAGGACCTGGCCGACAAAGAAAAAGCCGAAGTTGCCGTGCTGTCGGCTTATCTGCCCGAGCGCATGTCCGAGGCTGAAGTGGCCGCCATCGTCGATACCTGCATCGCCGCACATGGCCAGACCCCGGCCGCCATGGGCAAGATCATGGCCGATCTCAAAACGCAGCTCGCCGGCAAGGCCGATATGGCCGAAGTCAGCAAGCTGGTTAAAGCGCGCATGCAATAAGGCACTGATGCATGATGCCGCGCGCAAACAACGGCCCGGCATTGTGCGTTGTCGACTATGGCGCGCATCCCCGAAGCATTTATTCAGGATTTACTGAACCGCGTTGACATTGTCGACGTGGTTGAGCGCTATCTGCCGCTCAAGAAAGCGGGCATGAATTACTCCGCCTGCTGCCCGTTTCACAAAGAAAAAAGCCCCTCGTTTACGGTAAGCCACAGCAAGCAGTTCTATCACTGCTTTGGCTGCGGTGCGCACGGCTCGGCGGTGAACTTTGTGATGGAATATGAGGCGCTGTCGTTTCCCGAGGCCATCCGCAAACTGGCCGAGAGCGTCGGCTTGCAGGTGCCCGAAGAAGCCGGTGGCGCCGCGGCTGCCCCCAAAGGCGAGCCGGGCGTCTATGACGTATTGAAGACGGCCAGTGAATTTTACCGACAGCAACTGAAAAGCGCGCCCGCCGCCATTAATTATCTGAAGGGCCGCGGGCTGGAAGGGCGTACCGCCGCCCGCTTTGGCTTGGGCTATGCGCCGGGTAGCGGTGGTAACGGCCTTAAAAAGGTCTTTGAAGATTACGACTGGAACAAATTGCTGGCCGAGGCGGGCCTGGTGGGTGAGGACGAAGAATCGCATCGCCGCTACGACCGCTTTCGCGATCGAGTGATTTTTCCGATTCTTAACCAGCGCGGGTCGGTGATTGGTTTTGGTGGCCGCATTATTGGCGATGGCAAACCCAAATACCTGAACAGCCCGGAAACACCGGTTTTCCAGAAAGGCAACGAGCTGTATGGCCTGAGCCAGGCCCGCACCGCCATACGCGACAAAGGGCGCGTGCTGGTCGTAGAAGGCTATATGGATGTGGTGATGCTGGCGCAGCACGGCGTGGAATATGCCGTTGCCACGCTCGGCACCGCTTGCACACCAGTGCACGTGCAGAAACTGCTGAAGCTGGCCGACGAAGTGGTGTTTTGTTTTGATGGCGACAAAGCTGGCCGCAAAGCCGCGTGGCGGGCGCTGGAAAACAGTCTTGAATATCTGGTGGACGGCAAACGCCTGGCCTTTCTGTTTTTGCCGGAAGAGCACGACCCGGACAGCTACGTGCAGCAGTTTGGCCGCGACCGCTTTGAACAGGTGCTTACCCAGGACGCGGTGCCGCTGGCGCAGTTTCTGCTTAGAGAACTGGCAGCCCAGGTTGAGCTGGAAAGCGAAGAAGGCCGCGCGCGACTGGTGCATCTGGCCCGGCCATTGTTAAGCAAGGTCACGGCCCCGGCCTATGGCCTGATGATCCGTAAACGTCTGGCTGAACTATGTCGGCTGGAATTGTCTGAACTTGACCCGATTTTGTCAGGTCGCACCGAACCCGCCCACGCAGCGGCGCCGCAAACTTACGATGATGCGGGCTATCCGCCCGAATTCGACGATGGCTTTGTGCCACAGCGGCGCTTTAAACCACGCGACAGCAATAGCTGGCGCAATGAGGGCGGCAATGGTCGCGGTAACTGGAAAAAGAAGGGCAACTGGCGTGATCGCGACGAAGAACGGCCGCGCTTAACGCCACGCGTGCAGCCCGATATGGTGCAAGGGCTGCTGCAGTTGTTGTTGTTTGAGCCGGTGTTGGCCACCCGCTGTGAACCGGTCTGGCAAAACTGGCCGGCGCATGGCGACGAGCTGCTGCAGGACGTATTGCAATCGGCCCGCACGCATGGTGCGCGCATGAATTCGGCGCAACTGCTGGAATTGTGGCGGGATGATCCGGTGTATGTACGACTGGCTGCGTTGGCCAGTGCCGGGATGTCACGCTTTGAGCGTTGGTCGGAAGAAGAGCGCGAACTGGAGTTTGCCAACGCGCTCCAGGCGGCCGGGCAAAGTCTGATTCGCGCGGCTACACTGAACCGCAAGGCGGAACTCGAGTACCGCCAGGCACATGGAGGATTGTCCGATGTCGAAAGGCAAGAATATATGGCTTTGCTGACGCAGTCCCGAAGCGCCACTACATAGGCGAATTAACTGCCGATACAAATAAACGCCGGCAGATGGCTTGAAATGTGGGCACGTGATAATCACTTCCCACTAAGAACATTGATCTGGCTTCTGGCATCCAGAAGCCGGGTTATCTGATATAATCCTCGGTTTTTCCGAATCTTTCCGAGTCTCACGAGTCATGGCGGCAGAACACGATACTGACAAAGTAGACCTCACCCGCGGCACCGCTCCTGGCGGCAAGCACGGCGAAGAGGATCAGCAACTTGATGCTGAAGCCCGTAAGGCAAAATTCAAGTCCCTGATCGTGCTCGGTAAAGAGCGCGGTTATCTTACGTACGCTGAAATCAACGATCACCTCCCGGAAGACATGCTCGATGCTGAGCAGATCGAAGGTGTGATCAGCATGATCAGCAACATGGGCATTCAGGTTTACGACGAAGCCCCTGATGCTGAAGACCTGTTGATGTCTGATGCTACGCCGGCTGTCGCCGATGACGACGCCGTCGAAGAAGCCGAAGCCGCATTGTCTTCGGTTGATTCCGAGTTCGGTCGTACGACTGACCCGGTGCGGATGTACATGCGCGAAATGGGTACGGTCGAACTGCTGACCCGCGAAGGCGAAATCGAAATCGCCAAGCGGATCGAAGACGGCCTCAAGCACATGATCCAGGCGATCTCGGCTTGTCCGACCACCATCACCCAGATTCTGGAGCTGGTGGACAAGGGCCTGAACGACGAAATCCGCATCGACGACATCATCGACGGCTTTATCGACCCCAACGCGGTTGAAGAAGTAGCGCAACCGCCGGTCGAAGTGGTCGAAGAAGAAGAACTCGAAGACGCTGAAGAAACCGAAGAAGAAGACGAAGACGCTGATGGTAGCGCCGTCTCCGCCGCCAACCTGGAACTGCTGAAGGGCCAGGCGCGCGAACACTTCGAGGTGGTGCGCGAGATGTACGCCCTGATGGTTGCCTCTTTGCAAAAAGAAGGCGTGCAAGGCAAGGGCTATCAAAAAGCGCAACAAGGCATCGCAGACCAGTTCCAGAACATCCGCTTTTCGGCACGCCAGGTTGAAGCACTGTGCGACCAACTGCGCTCGATGGTTGATGAAATCCGCGGTTACGAACGCGAAATCATGGACCTGTGCACGCAGAAAGTCCGCATGCCGCGCGAACATTTCATCAAGACCTTCCCGGGCCGCGAAACCGATCTGGATTGGGTGCAAGAAGAATTGTCGTCGGGCCAGAAGTACGCCGAGGTCCTGGAGCGCTATCAGCACGCCATCGTTGAAAAACAAGGCCGTCTGAAAGAGCTGCAAGAAAAAGCGATGCTCCCGATCAAGGAGCTGAAGGAAATCAACCGCCAGATGTCTACGGGCGAAGCCAAGGCACGTCGCGCCAAGCGCGAAATGATCGAGGCCAACCTGCGTCTGGTGATTTCCATCGCCAAGAAATACACCAACCGTGGCTTGCAGTTCCTTGATCTGATCCAGGAAGGCAACATCGGCCTGATGAAGGCGGTGGACAAGTTCGAATATCGTCGCGGCTATAAATTCTCCACGTACGCCACGTGGTGGATCCGCCAGGCCATTACCCGCTCGATTGCGGATCAGGCGCGCACCATCCGGATTCCGGTTCATATGATTGAAACGATCAACAAGATGAACCGTATCCAGCGCCAGATTCTGCAAGAGACCGGTCTGGAGCCGACGCCGGACGAACTGGCAACGCGCATGGAAATGCCGGAAGACAAGATCCGCAAGATTCTGAAGATCGCCAAAGAACCGATTTCGATGGAAACGCCGATTGGCGATGACGACGATTCGCATCTGGGCGACTTTATTGAAGATGCGGTGACGGTGGCCCCAGCAGAAGCGGCAGTGTATGCCGGCCTGCGCGAAGCCACGCGCGAAGTGCTCGACACCCTGACGCCACGCGAAGCCAAAGTGCTGCGCATGCGTTTTGGTATCGATATGAGCACCGACCACACGCTGGAAGAAGTGGGCAAACAGTTTGACGTGACGCGTGAGCGTATTCGTCAGATCGAAGCCAAGGCTCTGCGCAAGCTGCGTCACCCGACTCGTTCGGAACGCCTGAAGAGTTTTCTTGAAAGCGTGAGCAACGAGCCGTAATATCACGCCTCTTCGTGTGGGCCTTTAGCTCAGTCGGTTAGAGCAGAGGACTCATAATCCTTTGGTCGTGGGTTCGAGCCCCACAGGGCCCACCAATTAGAAGCAGGAATATCAAGCACTTAGCGAAAGGTCAGACGTTGCCGCGTCTGGCCTTTTTTCTTGGTATGGCGTAGTTATGACGAAGTGGTCATCAAGCGCTCTCGCGTGCGATGCCAGCGGTTCGGGCGAACGGTGGGCATAACGCCTTACCATTTCGACCGATTGCCACCCGCCCATCTCCTGTAACGCGGCCAACGGCGTGCCTGCCTGGACTAGCCAACTTGCCCAGCAATGCCGAAGGTCGTGCCGCCGAAAGTTTTCTATGCCAGCCCCCTTGAGGGCTTCTCGCCAAGCTTTGGTATTGGCTGCGGTAAACGGCTTGCCCTTGTACGTGAATACCCGGCTGAGGTGCTTGCCGATCTGGCTGCGCAGAATCGCAACGGCGGTATCGTTAACCGGTGCGCCTATTGCGCGGTCGCTTTTGGATTGGTCGCCGTGCAGGTGAGGGCAATTGAGTAGGCGCTCATTATTAAAAACCCTCAGTTCCAGAATCAAATTAACTCGATTGCACCTGGCCGGACCTGTATGACGAAGCCGTTCAGTGGGGACGTCAATGGTTGGCGGACCATCACTTTTAGTATTGTGGAATGAGAGACAAGATGTACTTGGATCTAATGAGAGAAACTGCTTCAGTGTTTTCAGTTCCGGAACAAGCCGAAAATGTGACTGCATTGCGAATATGGCATTGCAAATACAAAAGCTTGAAGGCTCTCTCTGTGTTCAAGAATCTCGAGGAGTTAATGATCGCTGGCTATCCTGATTCGTCTCTTGAGGTATTGCAGTCACTGAAGAAACTCAAGTTTCTTAGTATTTTGCATATGCCAAAAATTTCTGACCTTGCAGCCTTGGCAGGCTTGGACAACGTGGAAACTCTTTCGCTGGCAACCTCACCCGCTTGGGATGCTGCTGGCAAGCGAACTACAATTGATTCTCTTGAACCCGTTGCAGAAATGGCATCGCTGAAGCACCTTGAACTACTTGGTGTGTGCCCTCCTGACAAATCATTGGCAGCGCTAGTTAGATGCACCGGTTTGCAGACTGCTCGTTTCTCGCAATATCCTCTTGATGAGGTTGAGAGGTTCTACTCCACAACAAAAGCAGTAAACCAGTTCAATCCAAAGTCGAAGTTCTTCAACATTTGAATATCCCGCCACATAGCGATAAGCGCCCGCCAGACTGGTGGGCGTTGTTGTTTCTAATGTCTGGGGTCTGTTTGGCAGGGGCCGAGGCATCAGTATTGGCCGCTCCCTTGTCGTTTACTTACCGGGCCGATTCACATTGTGCAGTTGATCCCATGCGAAATAAATGTTTTGCACAATACGGAATCAAGGTTTTTTTTGCGAGTACGCCTCCGCAATGGCTTGAGCGGGTGGCGCTACCGTATTGGGGTGCCAATGACTGATAGCTGAGCTGGCATGACCACGGGCGATGCGAACAAGGTCTACAGCTACGACAACGTCGGCAACATCACCGATATCGTCGACTCGAACCATCCGCAAGTTACCGCCGCGTATCGCTATGACGGTCTTGACCGGATGACCACCAACAGCATCGCAGGCACTGGCAGCTGGAGCTACACCTACGACGCCAACGGCAACCGCACCTCATCGTCCGGCCTGCCCTTTGTCCACAGCACCACCAGCAACCGCCTGAACAACATTCCCGCCAGCCCGGTGGTCTACTTCGGCTATGACGCCGCCGGCAACCAGACCAGCCGCGGTGGCGCGACCTTTGTGTACGACAACGTTGGCCGCATGGTCAAAACCACCGAAGGCAGTACGGTGCTGGGCACGTACACGTACAACGCCATCGGCCAGCGCATGCAGAAGACCGTCAGCGGCGTGGTGACGCGCCTGGTTTACGACGAAGCCGGCCACATCCTGGGCGAGTATGACGGCACCGGCAAAATGGTGCCGGACACGGTCTACCTCGGCGACTGGCCGGCGGCCACGGTGCGGCTGAACAGCGCGGGCACCGCTGTCGCGTACTACGTCTGGCCCGACCACTTGGGCAGCCCGAAACAGGTGACCGACCCCGCCACCAACAAGGTGGTGTGGCGCTGGGAAGCCAATCCGTTCGGACCGTCACCCAATCCCTATGAAGATCCGCAAGGCACGGGCAATACGTTTGTGTATAACCTGCGCTTGCCGGGACAGTATTGGGACAAGGAGATTTCGCGGAGCAGTAACGGGTTCCGGGAATATGATCCTTATATGGGGCGGTATATCCAGAGTGACCCGATCGGGCTGCGTGGGGGCGTCAATACATATGCATACAGTGGCGGAAACCCGATCAGCTTTAATGATCCCTCTGGGCTTGATATCAGCTATGCAAATCATCAAGTTGCTTTTGGCATGCTGGGTACAACTCGAACAGTTTCGCCAGAGGGCTAGGCGAGGCTGCTGGGTTCTCCATGCCGCCAGAAAATGCTGTCGGTGGCCCAGTTCCTGGCTATACACATCCGCTTCCAGCATGGCGATTCGGGGGGCGTTAAAGTGACGGTGAAGAAGACAAAGATGATTTGGCTTGGGCTTCTTGTTGTTTTGGTCCTAATCGTTGGCTATCAGAGCACATACGTAGTCCGCTTGCGTCTTCTTTGGAAGACGCCAATTGGGTCGGAGATGCAAGCGGTCTATGCCTTATGCAACAAGAACTATACCGATTGTAGAAGCAGCCTGAATGCTGGCTATTTGGATCAGGATAAGAATATTACTGTTGGTGTCCGATCTGTTTGGGCAAATGTCTATAAATTCCGCTTCATGACCGTTACCGCTTTTTGGGGGTTCGACAAAAATAATCGCTTGGTCGATATTTGGGTCTGGAGAACTATCGACGCACTGTAGATATAACGGCAAAACAGGTGACCGACCCCGCCACCAACAAGGTGGTGTGGCGCTGGGAAACCAACCCGTTCGGACCGGCACCGAATCCGTATGAAGATCCGCAAGGTACGGGCAACACGTTTGTGTATAACCTGCGCCTGCCGGGGCAGTCCTGGGACAAGGAGATTTCCCGGAGTAGTAACGGGTTCCGGGAATATGATCTTTATATGGGGCGGTATATCCAGTCCGATCCGATTGGGCTGGGTGGGGGGTTAATACTTATGCATATGTTGGCGGCAACCCGGTTGTGAATGCAGATCCGAAAGGGCTCAAGTCCATGCGCTGGCTGGTAATGGTGTGGTTCGAGCGGGTGCCATGGGTGTTCGCGCATAGGCGCAACCGCCGCAGCGGATGCATCCGTTGCACTCTGGGAGCATCCCGTAACCGCAGTTCTCTTTGCTCCAGGCATTATTGGAGAGGTACTGGAGACATGTGCTTGTGGCAAATAAGAAAATAGGTCCCATTGGTAACATTCTTATCGTTCTTGGGCTCATCGGTATTGGCATACTGGTTCGCTTTGCCGTGATCTTTGCCCCTTGGTGGGGGGATGTACTTCTCCTTTTGTTTTTTTGCGGGATTGCCATCCTCGTCAAGTATTGTGTCGATCGATCTCGCAATCGAGGTGGCCAGCAAGGGGGTACTTCCGACAATCCAGAGTCATCAGGAAAAAATACTCCTGCTGGTGGAGCATGATGTTTTAAAAGTGCGCACATCCACCTTTGGAAAAAAGAACGCCCACCGGCCAGGTGGGCGTTGTTGTTTGTGCTGTATGGGGTCTGTTTGGCAGGAGCTCTAGCCGCAACCTGGTTGTTTACCTTGTCGGGCCGGTACTGGGACAAGGAGATTGCGCGGAGCAGTAACGGCTTCCGGGAATATGATCCTTATATGGGGCGGTATATCCAGTCCGATCCGATTGGGTTGGGTGGGGGGGGGTAATACTTATGCCTATGTTGACGGCAACCCGGTTTCTTTGACGGACCCGATGGGGTTGCAAGCGTCTGGCGGTGGTTCGGGTGGCGGTTCTGGCGCATCGCAGCAGAGTAATTGCCAATGCGATTGCTCTCGCGATTGGTCCAATTATTGGAATGACTACATGAATTTCGTCACCCAATATGCGGTCAACTTGGGGCCATACGCGGCCGCAATGGCGGGTGGTGTTATGCCGAAATCATGGGCGCCGGCTACCGTATTTAGAGGGCCATTGCCTGGTTCATCCAACCCGCTGACCAGCGTACCGCGTGGCCTTGACGTGCCTGGTATGGGTGGTGCGGTACCTCGCATGGGATCGGCAGCTATTGGGCTGTCCGGTTATGCTCAAGGTGCGCGTGGTATTGCAGAAGGGCTCGGCACAACTTTAGAGCAAACCCCTATTGGTGGAGCTATGGATTACCTGGCGAACACAGCAGGGGTCAATTTGCCAAATTGGCTTTGGAAGGCAGCTTCGGCCACATTTGCAGCTAATGCGGATGGCACTGCAACTGCGGCAATTCTCTCGACCAATCCGGCATCTGTTTGGGCAACTATTGAATCGCCCATATTGGCCTGGCGGGCAATTCCAATCGTGTTTCATTAACGAAGAGATAGCCATGTTGAATAGTAAAGATGTACGGATCCAGCTTACCGCAAGAAATGAGGGGATATCATACCAGGATGGAAATGGGCTCTTTCTTCACTTCGACGTGTTACTTGAAAATGGTCGTTGGCAAATTTTTTTACCCGGTAGCCGAGGCCCCGGGTTTACCAGCTATGTCATGAGTCCAGAAGAGCGCGACATGGTCGTGCCGCGTATCGCTGCATTTCTGAAAAAGGTGAAGTGGTTTGGGCTTTTTCCTCGCACGTATGTCGTCGAGGTAATCGAGAAAGATTAGTCTTGGCGTGACCGGGATCTTTGTAAGCCAAGTCTTGAAACCGCGGAGTTAAATATCTTCCTTTGCGGCTGGAATGCCCTCCAGCCAGGTGGGCGTTGTTGTGTGTGCTGTTTGGAGTCTGTTTGCTGGGTGCAGACGGATCAGCGTTGGCCGCCACCTTGCTGTTTACGGTTTGTTTGAAACCACTGAATCCCGGCGGGATTTGCTAACCAATTTCGGGTAGAAAGCCATGCCCCGCGCTGGTTAGTGCTTGTCTTTTGCAGCGCGGTACAGCATGCCGCCGGCGCAGCCCACGAACGTGACTACACCGCCAATGACAGCCTCCATGCCTCTGGCTGGATAGAAGTAAGCGGACACTGCGGCGCTACAGCAGAGCGCGATAAAAATCTCGGTGCATATCTCGACGGCCAATTTCTTTCGCATGTGCATCGCTTCCTTTTCAACCGTCCCCATCACTGGTAGGCCCGATCTCGTAACCGGCGCTCGGGCTTTCTACCATTATGTCGTGGCACATGCTGACGCTAAACGCAAGCCATGCCGTCTTGAGCGCAGACATAAAGTGCGATCTGGATGCGTGCACTTCCCGGCAGAAGGCGGCGCGCTGTGTCGCGTAAAGCAGGCGCCAGATGATCGGGCAAAGTCCCGGTCAAGCACATAGCGCGGTGGCTTGCATTCTGTTCCGGGTCTGCCAGGATGTCGGCACAAGGAGACCGTCATGCCCTACGATACCGATGCAATCGTTCTGATCTTGCTACTGGCGAGCGCTGCCGTGGTCGCGCTGGTTTATTTCACCGGTGGCATCCCGGCGATCTACAAGTACTTCGACACCATCCCCACGCTGGCGCAGTACGCCGCCGCACACCCCGGCAATGTGCAGGGCCAGCGCGTCACCTGCTTTAAGTGCCAGCACGCCGAAATCCTCGATATCGGACTGACCCGCTACGCCGACTTCCGCCGCAAACATATCTGCGCGCACTGCAAACAACTGCTGTTCCGCGACGAAGCGGGCTAACAGGTCCGCAGCTGCAGCGGCTCTCGTCTTGAGGCCGAAAAAATATCCTGGCAGGATCAGGCTTACCCGCTGCAAACCGTTAGCCGTGGTCCCTGCGCCTTATTGTTCCGGCACACCCTGATCCAGTTCTTCCAGCCAGATGCGTGCATTGCCATCCGATGGTGCGCGCCAATCGCCGCGTGGCGACAGCGACCCGCCCGCTACCACTTTCGGCCCGTTAGGCACGGCGGAGCGCTTGAACTGGCTAAAGCCGAAGAAGCGCTGCACAAACACCCGCAGCCAGCGGCGGATGGTGGCTAGCTCGTATTGATTCCGCGCGTCCGTCGGGAAGGCGTCAGGCCATTCGCCAGTGGTTGCGTCGCCCCAGGCGTGCAGCGCCATAAAGGCAATCTTCGACGGCCGGAAGCCGTAGCGCAGGATGTAGAACAGATTGAAATCCTGCAATTCATACGGTCCGATTTTGGCCTGGGTGCTTTGCAGCGGTTCGCCTGCAGTGGCGGGCACCAGTTCGGGCGAGATTTCCTGGTTCAGGATTTCCAGCAGCGTGGCGTTGACGTCGCCGGCAAACTGTTCGGTCTCGATCACCCAGCGCAGCAGGTGCTGAATCAGCGTTTTGGGCAGACCGGCGTTGACGTTGTAATGCGACATCTGATCGCCCACGCCATAGGTACACCAGCCCAATGCCAGCTCCGACAAGTCGCCGGTGCCGATGACCAGCCCGTTGTGCTGATTGGCCAGGCGGAATAAATAGTCGGTGCGCAAACCCGCCTGCACGTTCTCGAAGGTCACGTCATACACTGCCTCGCCGCGCGAATACGGGTGGCGCATATCCTTCAGCATCTGTTCGGCGGCGGGGCGGATGTCGATTTCGTGGGCGCTAACGCCCAGGGCTCGCATCAGGCGATGTGCGTTGGCCTTGGTGCCTTCTCCGGTAGCAAAGCCGGGCAGGGTGTAGGCCATGATGGCGCTGCGGGGCAGGCCGAGACGGTCGGCGGTCTGGGCGGCGACGATCAGGGCCTGGGTGGAATCCAGCCCGCCCGAGATGCCGATGACCATGGTTTTGCTGCCGGTACTGCGCAGCCGTTGCAGCAAACCGGCCACCTGGATGTTGTAGGCCTCGTAGCAATCTTGATCCAGCTGCATCTTGTTGGCGGGCACAAACGGAAAGCGCGAAATCTTGCGCTGCAAGCCGAGGTCGCGGTTGGTCGGATTCAGCTGGAATTCGATGCGGCGAAACGTGCGACCGTGCACGCGGCGATTGTCATCAAACGTGCCCTGGCGGGCGCGCTCCTGCCGCAGCAGGTCAAGGTCGATGTCGGCGATGGCAATGCGTTCGCCATCGGGGAAACGGTCAGTGGCAGCCAGTTCAACGCCGTTTTCATAGATGGTGGCTTGGCCATCCCAAGCCAGATCGGTGGTCGATTCACCATTGCCGGCTGCTGCATATAAATAAGCGGCCAGGCAGCGTGACGATTGCGACTGGCACAGTTGATGCCGGGTATTGGCCTTGCCCACGGTGATATTGCTGGCCGACAGATTAGCCAGCACCGTGGCGCCGGCCAGTGCGCCGATCGAACTGGGCGGGGTGGGCACCCACAAGTCTTCGCAAATTTCGGCGTGCACGACAAAGCCCGCCAAGTCACGCGCGGCAAACAATAAATCGGGGCCGAACGGCGCGTGCTGGCTGCCGATGCGCACCGTGCCGCCTTCGGTATCCATGCCCGAAGCAAAGTGGCGGCGCTCGTAAAATTCGCGGTAGTTGGGCAGATAAAGTTTGGGTACCACGCCCAGTAACTGCCCGGCCTGGATGGCCAGCGCGCAGTTATAAATGCGGTCGTTATGGCGGATGGGCGCGCCGACCAGCAACAAGGTGGCCCAGTTGCCCGAGGCGCTGACCAACCGTTCCACCTCGCGCGCTACGCTTTCCAGCAAGGCGTCCTGCAACAGCAAATCGTCAATCGAATAGCCGGAGATACTCAGTTCCGGAAACACCGCCAGCGCCGCGCCCTGGTCATGGCATTGCTGCGCCACGTGGATGATGGCGTCAACGTTGGCACGTGGATCAGCCAGCGTGCAGTTGATGGTGGCGGCTGCGACGCGCGCAAAGCCGTGGTGGTAGAGCGAATAAAACGCAGCGGGGATTGTCATCGGTAACGGCCAGACAGAGTTCGGCGCGCGGGGCGCAAGGCTGACAATATACCACCCGGCGCGACGCGGATTGAGCCCTGCCGCGTGTTGTGGGCGCCTTACTTGGGGCGTGGCGGGCGCAGCTCGGCATCGGCGCGTTGTTCGCCCGCACGGATGCGTTTGACTGCGTTGGCGACTGCGCGGGCCAGATTGCGGGCTTCTTCCTGGATGGCAGCATCCTGGTCGAAGGTTTCGTGGTTGGTGGCATACGGTTCGTAATAGCCGATATAGCGGTCCAGCTTGGCCATCGAGCCCGATTCGACCAGGCCCATCCAGTCCAGCCAGTCGGTCAAAGCGCGGCGCGTGCCTTCGATGCCCGCGACGTCGCCATGCACCAGCACCCCATAAGCGCGGCCCGCCAGATGCTTGGGATAATCCCAGCCATCCAGTTCCAGCGCCTTGGCTTCGGCGGTTTTTTTGCCGTGTGTGCTGGTCGGGTCGGGATTGCCACCGTCGGCGCACACCAGCCGGTCCATCAGCAATTTGAGTGGGCTACTCACCTGAAACCAATGCGTGGGCGTGATAAACACCACGCCATGGCAAGCGGCAAAGCGCTCGTAGACGTCATTCATGATGTCGTTGACCTGGCCGAGCGAATGATTGGGGTAGCAACTACAGGGCCAATGACACAAGGGCATCGCGGTCGAAACACAGCCTTTGCAGGGATGAATATGCAAATCCGGATCTGATGTCAGGCGGGACAAATCCAGCCGGTCCACCTGCAGGCCTTGCAGTTGCAGCGTTTGTTCCACCAACGTCAGCAGACGGAAACTTTTCGACATCTCGCCAGGACAGGTGTAGTCGTTGCGCGGCGAGGCGTTGATCACCAGCACGCGTGACAGCGTCGCCGGGTCTTGCTGACGTTTCTCGGCGGCCAGGATGCGATCGTGCGCCGCGCGCCATTCCACCGACAGATCGTAATCCGGGTCGTGATACCCAGCGCCCGCTTTCGCAGTGAGCGGGGATTTGCGGCCTTCGCTATATGCTTGCCAGGCGATGGCCTCCAGCTTGTCGATTTCGGCAGCGGCCTCACGGAATGCCGGGTCGTAAAAGCGCGCCAGATAGCGGCTGCGAAACTGCTCGCGGGCGAGGGGATCAGTCACCTGGCCGGTGCGGGCGGCGGGAACGGCGGGCATCGCGTAATCCTTATGGTGGGATGAGGGCCACCTCAAGCTTGCAGCCTGCGCCGGTCAAATCCGCCCGCCCATCCGGCAATATCCGGCGTGCGCTGTAGGTGGCGCACTTATTCAAAAGCCCGGGCAATGGGCCGATACTCGGCCAATACAAATCAGCGCGTTACCGACAAACTGCCGATACACGTTTTTGCTGTACTATCCTGGCCCGGATTTCGCGCCGGTTTTGCATGTAGGGGAAAGTTCGATGTCCAGCATCTCTTCGTTATCGCAGATCGCCTCGTCGCTCGGTGCCAGCAACACCGCAGCCAGCAGTGCCACCAGCGCCAGCAGCAGCGCGTCGGGTACCACGTCCGACAGCAGCACGGCCACACCGGCGGCCAGCACCCCCAGCAGCACGGTCAGCCTGGGCACCGGCAGCACAGCGGCCAGCGGCACCACCTACACCTCGGCCGGTTTGCTCAATACGCTGAACACGATCAAGGCCGAAAACATGGCCAGCAATCCCTTGTACAGCCTGGCGGACAGCAGCACCGCCGATAGCGGCAATACCAGCAGCCTGATGAGCATGTTGGGCGGCACCAGCAGCGATGATTCGAGCACCAGCCTCACCGATACCGTCAACAATCTGCTGGGCCAGATTGAAGACATCAAATCCAATGCGGCCTCTACCGCCACGGCGGCAGCGTCGGGCAGCAGTAGTACCAGTGCGGCGTCGAGCACCAGCAGCAGCGATGCGGCCTCGGGCACCACCAGTACGGTGACGGATGCCACCTCTGCGGACGCCATCTCCAAACAATGGGCCGCCATACTCAAGCAGAACCCGCAAGCCGCCGCCCTGGTCACCAAGAATTCGCTGGATCAGAACCTGATCAACAATCTGCTTACCACGTCCTGATCCCGCGCCTGCCGCTGCGCAGCAACAAGCCGCCGTGCTAGATTGGCGGCTTTGCTTTGTGTGGGCGGCGTCCATGAGCTTTTCGCTCAAAAATGTGCGGTATTTTATTGCGGTGGCAGAAGCCGAATCGATTACCGGCGCCACGCAAACGCTGAATATTTCGCAATCGGTGGTCACCGAGGCGATCAAGGCGCTGGAAGGCGAACTGGGCGCGCAATTGTTCCAGCGGCACGCGCGCGGCATGGTGCTCACCCATGCAGGCCACCAGTTTCTGCGCCACGCCCATCAAATTCTGGCAGCGGTGCGCAATGCGCAACAAGCGCTGTCGGCGCGGCCCGATACCATGACCGGGCGGCTGAATGTGGGCGTTACCGCAATGATGACCGGCTACTTTTTGCCGTATCTGCTTGACCGCTACCGCCGCGTGTTCCCCAAAGTTGAAATCCGTGTGATTGAAGATCAGCGCGATTACATCGAGCATTTGCTGGTCAATGGCGAGCTCGATGTGGCGGTGTTGCTGGTTTCCAATATCGAGAACCGTCAGGCGATCGAAGCTGAGTCGCTGGTCAAGGCGCCGTGGCGGCTGTGGCTGCCGGCCAATCACCCGATGCTGGAACTGGGCAGCGTCTCGCTCAACGAAATCGCCAGCGAAGCCATGATCATGCTCAAGGTGGACGAGCTGGAAGACAACACCACCACCTGGTGGCGCGCGGCGGGCTTGCGGCCCAATACCGTGATGCGCACCAGTTCCGTCGAGGCGGTGCGTAGCCTGGTGGCCACTGGGGCAGGTCTCGCAATCTTGCCGGATATGTTGTACCGGCCGTGGTCGCTCGATGGTGACCGGCTGGAAGTGCGCAACATCATGGAAGAGATGCCCACCGTCGAGATCGGCATTGCCTGGCGCCGCGGGCTGAAGATGTCCGAAGCCACGCAGAACTTCCTGGTGGTCGCGCGCGAACATAGCCGCGCCCACGCCCGCTAGGCAGCCGGATAGCTATCTTTTTACAAGATAGGTGGGCCGCCCGCATCGCTTAATCCAATACCTTGCCGTAGCGGCCGGTGAGCCACTACAAGCGCGCGGCCGTTTAAAACGCACGCGCACCCAAACTGGCTCTAAGGCTTGCCGCGCTGCACCACGTCGGGCAAGCCGCGCGCTTGCTGCATTCGCCCCAGCGCCCGGGCAAAAAGGCGGTCGCTCGCACCCGATCTGCTGCGCCATCCTGGCGCAAACGCCATTTGCCGCGCGCCGTCCGCTATCGCTTAAACCGATGGCGTGTATCTGCAAACGCGGCTGGCGGCCGTCAGCACGCCCTTTCTAGAATGGCCCTCAGCCTTACCGCACCGGCCCGGCCTCGGGTCGCCCTCGCGCAGCCAGACCCAAACGGAGAGAAAGCATGAGACAAATCAAATACATGGCTTTACCCCTGGCAATCAGCCTGTTGTGTACGCAAACCTGGGCGGCCGCCCCGGTGACTCAGCTCGGAAAACCCGAAGGCCAGCTCAATATCATTGCCTGGCCCGGTTATATCGAACGGGGTGACAGCGACAAAAAGTACGACTGGGTTACCGGCTTTGAGAAAAACACCGGCTGCAAGGTCAACGTCAAAACCGCCGCCACTTCGGATGAGATGGTCTCGCTGATGAATCAGGGCGGCTACGATCTGGTCACGGCCTCGGGCGACGCCAGTCTGCGTCTGGTGTATGGCAAGAAAGTGCAAGAGATCAACACGGCGCTGATCCCGTCGTGGAATACCGTAGAAAAGCGCCTGCAGGATGCGCCGTGGCATACCGTAGGCGGCAAGCATTACGGCGTGCCGTATCAGTGGGGTGCCAACTTCCTCGCCTATAACACCAAGGTTTTCCCCAAGGCGCCCGATAGCTGGTCGGTGGTATTCGAAGAACAGAAACTGCCCGATGGCAAATCCAATAAAGGCCGCGTGCAAGCCTATGACGGCCCGATCTATATCGCCGATGCCGCGTTGTATCTGATGGCCAAACAGCCTGAGCTGGGGATCAAAGACCCGTACGAACTCAACGAGAAACAATACGCCGCCGCGCTCAAATTGCTGCGCGGGCAAAAGCCGCTGGTGCATCGCTACTGGCATGACGTCACCGTGCAAATGAATGACTTCAAGAACGAAGGCGTGGTGGCCTCCAGCGCATGGGGTTATATGGTCAATTCGCTGCAAGGCGAAAAAACCCCGTTCCCGGTGGCCGGGGTCATTCCGAAAGAGGGCGCGTCGGGCTGGGCCGATACCACCATGCTGCACGCCAATGCCAAAAATCTGACGTGTGCCTACAAGTGGATGGATTGGTCGCTTAACAAAAAACTGCAATCCGATCTGGCGGAATGGTTTGGCTCCAATCCGGTGATTGTGGACGGCTGCAAAAACAAACCGGTGGGTGGCAGCGATGTCTGCGCCAGCAATGGCTACGCTCGCTTCGAGCATATCCATTTCTGGAAAACGCCGATCGCCAAATGCACCACGCAAGGCAGCTGCGTGCCCTATAGCCGCTGGACGCAAGACTTTATCGCCATCATGGGCGGGCGCTAACCGCGTGCTGAGTTCCACCCAGCGCCTTGGCCGGCGCGGACCACGCACCGGGCCGGCCGTACGCTGCATGTTTTAAATTTTCTGGAAAACGCACCATGACCCACGCCGTGCAACTGATCGATATCACCCGCCAGTACGGCGCGGTGACGGCGGTCGATCGTGTCTCGATCGACATTGCCGATGGCGAATTCTTTTCGATGCTGGGGCCGTCCGGTTCGGGCAAAACCACCTGCTTGCGCATGATTGCCGGGTTTGAACAGCCCAGCACGGGCCGCATTGTGTTGCACGGGCAGGAAGCCGCCGGCCTGCCGCCGTATCTGCGCGATATCAACACGGTGTTCCAGGATTACGCGTTGTTTCCGCATCTGAATATCCGCGACAACGTGGCTTATGGCCTGATGGTCAAAGGCATGGGCAAAGCGCAGCGTTACCGCGAGGCCGAAGCCGCGCTGGAAATGGTGGCGTTGGGCGGCTATGGCGCGCGCAAGCCCGGCCAGTTGTCCGGCGGCCAGCGGCAACGGGTGGCGCTAGCGCGCGCGCTGGTCAACAAGCCACGGGTGTTATTGCTGGACGAACCGCTGGGCGCGCTCGATCTGAAACTGCGCGAGCAAATGCAATCCGAACTCAAACAATTGCAGCGCAAGCTGGGCATTACCTTTGTCTACGTCACGCATGATCAGGGCGAGGCGTTGTCGATGTCGGATCGTGTGGCGGTGTTCAACAAAGGCCGCATCGAGCAAGTGGCCAGCCCGCAACAGTTGTACACCCGGCCAGCCACCGCTTTTGTGGCCGATTTTGTCGGTACCTCCAACGTCATCGATGCCACGCTGGCGCAGCACATTACCGGGGTGGCGCAGCCGTTTGCCATCCGGCCGGAACACATTGGCTTTGGCCCGGCCGATAGCGCGCGCGTTCAGGTCAGCGGCCAGTTGCTGGATATCCAGTACCACGGCGCCCACAGCCGCTTTGAAGTCCGCACCGCGCAGGGCCCACGCTTGTGGGTTACCGTGGCCAACCGCGATGTGGCCGACGCCAGCCTGCCGCAGCCCGGCCACACCGTCACGCTGAACTGGGCGCGGCACGCCATGGTGGCGCTGGAGCAAGCATGAGCATGGCCGCTACTTCTCTCCCCATTGCGCCGATCAAACGGCCGCGCCCCATCCGCTGGATCAGCACCGCCTTGTACCGGCGCAGCACGCTGTATCTGTTGCTGCTGCTGACGCCGCCGTTGCTGTGGTTTGGCGTGGTGTATCTGGGTTCCTTGTTGTCGTTGTTGTCGCAAAGCTTTTTTACCTTCGACGATTTCACCATGGGCGTCACCCGCGATCTGACGCTCGCCAACTACGGCGCGCTGGTGCGCGACGCCAGCAATGTCGACATCGTGTTACGCACCTTGAGCATGGCGGTGTGCGTTACCGTGGCCAGCGCGGTGCTGGGTTTTCCGGTGGCGTATTACATGGCGCGCTATGCCAGCGGCTGGCGCAAAGGCTTTTTCTATATCGCGGTGATGCTGCCAATGTGGGCCAGCTACATCGTCAAGGTGTACGCGTGGACCGTGATCATGGCCAAGGGCGGCGTCATTTACTGGATGGCCACGCGGCTGGGCTTGCTGTCCACGCTGGAAGGCCTGCTGGCGCTGCCGCTGGTGGGCGGCAACTCGCTCAACACCTCGAATATCGGGCGCTTTCTGGTGTTCACCTATATCTGGCTGCCGTTCATGATCCTGCCCATCCAGGCCGCCATCGAACGCATCCCCGGCAATCTGTTGCAAGCCAGCGCCGACCTCGGGGCGCGCCCGGGCCAGACCTTGCGCACGGTGATTCTGCCACTGGCGTTTCCCGGCATAGTGGCGGGCTCGATCTTTACGTTTTCGCTAACGCTGGGCGATTTCATCATCCCGCAACTGGTGGGCCCCAGCGGTTTGTTTATCGGCAATATGGTTTACACCATGCAAGGCTCGGTCGGGAATGTGCCGCTGGCCGCCGCGTTTACCGTGGTGCCCATCGTCATCATCGCCGTCTACCTGACGCTGGCGCGCAAACTGGGAGCTTTCGATGCACTCTGAGCGTAACGCAGATCAAAAAGCTTCAATCTGGCTGCGTCTGGCGGCGTGGGGCGGATTGGTGTTTCTGCATTTTCCGATCGCGATGGTGGCGCTGTACGCCTTCAACACCGAAACCAGCGCTTTCAGTTTTCCTCCGGCCGGATACACCACGCACTGGTTTGGCGACGCGCTGGCGCGCAGCGATATGCTGGCGGCGGTCGCGCTGTCGCTCAAGGTGGCGGCCTGTGCCACTTTGCTGGCGCTGGTCTTGGGCACCCTGGCGGCCGGCGCGTTGTATCGCCGCAGCTTTTTTGGCAAAGACAGCATCACGCTGATGTTGATTCTGCCCATCGCCTTGCCCGGCATTGTGACCGGCATCGCCTTGTTGTCGGCCATCCGGCTGGCGGGCTTTGAGCCTGGCTTTACCACCATCGCCATCGGCCACGCCACCTTCTGTGTGGTCATTGTTTACAACAACGTGGTGGCACGTTTGCGCCGCACGCCATTCAGCCTGATCGAGGCCTCGATGGATCTGGGCGCGGATGGTTGGCAGACCTTCCGCTATGTCGTGTTGCCGCAAATCGCTACGGCCTTGCTGGCGGGCGGCATCCTGGCGTTTGCGCTCAGCTTTGACGAAATCATCGTCACCACCTTCACCGCCGGGCAAGAGCGCACGCTGCCGATCTGGTTGCTCAACCAGTTGGGCCGCCCGCGGGATGTGCCGATTACCAATGTGGTGGCGATGGGCATCATGTTGCTGACTTCCATCCCCGTTTTTGCCGCGTGGTGGCTCACCCGCGACACCGAAAGCACGGCCGGCGCCAGCCGTTGATGGCCCGTTTAATTGAGGACTTGTGGACATGACCATGCAAACCAGGCTGCTGATCAACGGCGAATTCCAGGCCGGGCAGGGCGATATCGAAGACGTACTCAATCCGGCCACCGGTGATGTGGTGGTCAAGGTGGCCGAGGCCTCGCTGGACCAGGTGCAAGCGGCGGTCGCCGCAGCGCAAAAAGCGTTTGCGGGCTGGGCCAGAACCACGCCCAAAGACCGCGCTACCTTGCTGCTGAAGCTGGCCGATGGCATTGAAAGCCGCGCCACTGAATTTGCCCGGCTGGAATCGCTGAACTGCGGCAAGCCGTATCAAGCCGTGCTCAACGATGAAATTCCGGCGGTGGCCGATGTGTTCCGTTTTTTTGCCGGCGCGTGTCGCACGCAACATGGCCCGTTGGCTGGGGAATATCTGCCCGGGTTTACCAGCATGGTGCGACGCGATCCGCTGGGCGTGGTGGCCTCGATTGCGCCGTGGAATTACCCGCTGATGATGGCGGCGTGGAAACTCGCCCCGGCCATCGCCGCGGGTAACACGGTGGTGCTGAAGCCGTCCGAGCAAACGCCGTTAACCACGCTGAAACTGGCCGAGCTGATCGCCGATCTGTTCCCGCCCGGCGTGGTCAATGTGGTGACCGGGCGGGGCGATACCGTGGGCGCGCCGCTGATCTCGCAGGCGGCCGTGCGCATGATTTCGGTGACCGGCGATGTATCGACCGGCCAGAAGATACTGGAAGCCGCCTCGCGTTCGCTCAAGCGCACGCATCTGGAACTGGGCGGCAAAGCGCCGGTGATTGTGTTTGATGACGCCGACCTGGCCGAAGTGGTGGCAGGCATCCGCACCTTTGGCTATTACAACGCCGGCCAGGATTGCACCGCCGCGTGCCGCATTTATGCCGGCCCCAAAATCTATGACAACCTGGTGGCTGATCTGGCCAGCGCCGTTAGTGGCATCAAATTTGGCGAGCAGCATCTGGAAGGCGTGGAGATGGGCCCGCTGATTTCGGAGCGTCAACGCAGCCGCGTCGCCAGCTTTGTTGAGCGCGCGGCCAGCCAGTCGCATATCGAAATTGCCACGGGTGGCAAGGTTGGCGCGGGCAAAGGCTTTTTCTATGAGCCGACCGTGATTGCAGGCGCGCGCCAGGACGATGAAATCGTGCGGCGCGAGGTGTTCGGGCCGGTGGTCTCAGTCACCCGTTTTGAGCAGCCGGACGACGCCATCGCGTGGGCCAATGACTCGGATTACGGCCTGGCCAGCTCGGTCTGGACGCGCGACGTCAGCAAGGCAATGCGCGTGGCCGCCGAATTGCAATACGGCTGCACCTGGATCAATACGCACTTTATGTTGTGCAGCGAAATGCCGCATGGCGGCATGAAGCGTTCGGGTTACGGCAAAGATATGTCGGTGTATGCGCTGGAGGATTACACCGTGCCGCGCCACATCATGGCCAAGCTGTAACGGCGCAGCCGCCCGGCAAAGCGCGTCCGGCTCGCAAGCCGGACGCGCCAACCGTACCAGGGTGTGCGCAATCAGGCGGCGTAAACCGCTTCTGGCCGCATTTCGCGCCGGATGATGGGATTGAGGGTTTGCGGCGGCATGGTCGGCGGTGCCAGCAAACCGCGCGCCTGGGCAATCGCCGCCGCTTCGGTGCGGGTGGTGGCCTGCAATTTGCCCAGTATGGCGGCCACATGCGATTTGGCGGTGCCGACTGAAATCCCCAGCATGGTGGCAATCGCCTTGTTGCAGGCGCCTTGTGCCATCACGCCCAGCACATCCAGCTCGCGCCGGGTGAGCGACACGCGCGACAAGCTGTCCACCAGTCGTTGCGACACCGAATCGCAGACATAACGATTGCCGCGCTTGAGCGCCAGCACGCCGCTGACCAGTTCATGCCGCTGGCAATCAGTCAGCACATAGGCATGCACGCCCAGATCCAGCGCCTGGCGTACTTCCCATTCGCGTTCTTGCGCGGTGACGATCATCAGGCGCGGGGCCGAGGTCGGGTAGTCGGACTGGCCGCGCAGGCGCGTCATAAAGGCAATGATGGTGTCGTAATCGCCAACCAGCACATCCACATTGCTAAAGCTGGTCTGGCTGATTTGCTGGGCGTCGCTGCGGGTCAACAACAGGCCGGGCTCTTCGGCCAGCAGGGCCGAGACGCCCGCACCGATGACGGGATTGCGGTGGGCCACCAGTACCCTGATATGCGTTTCTTTGCTCATCTTCGTGCTCCAGATTCAAAAGGCAGTTTGAAATCGTGATCCCTGGCGTGGTCCGTTCCGGTGTCCCGCTCGGGTAAATATCTGTTCGGGGGATGTTCCACACGATATACAACGCAGCGCCATCGCAAATCCCTGTTTGGTGACCCCGCCGGACTACCCGAAAGAGTAGGCGACGGTGCTCAATGCCTATGATCGTCGGGCGAGTGCGACAGCACGATGCGTCGCCCGAACATGCGCGCGTCCACCGACCATGCGCCGGGGCCGAGCAAAGCCAGTACCGCCGCGTTCATGCCGGTGAGCAAGGCCATCGGCAACTGCGGTGGCGTGCACAGCGCCAGCCCGGCCAGTTGCAATAACACCGTCACGCCCGCGCTCATTGGCGTAAACAGGCCCAGCGCCAGCAAGCCGGCCAGCGCGGCGGCGGCCAGATCAATGCCGGGCAGCGGCGCATCGGCGCAGCAGTTATACAAGGGCAGGGCCACGGCGGTGGCCAGGCGCAACAACAGCAGGCCTACGCCCGGCGCGCCGCCCGGAAACATGGAATAGAGTCTTTGCATCGGGCCAGCTTAGGCAGCGCCCGCGCCAGCCGCATCCTTCAATCCGGGCGCATCAACCTCACCCGCAAGGGTTACTGCGCGCTACGCTGAGCGCACACACTGCATCGAGGTAGTTGTAGGTGCTTGCCGGACAAGAAGCAAATGCCATTGGCGTGGTTCTGCTTGACGTTTGTCAGCAAATACGCAGTCGCGAAAGCCTTTCTCAAATCGGTGTAATCGATGGCACAGCGCGCTAGGGCTGCGGGCGCAAATGCTTTAAAGTGTGGCCTGGCGCGGCTTGGCGGGGGCATAACACCCTGCTTGCCGTTGGTCGGAAGGCCCGCCGCCGTCGATCTTTTACCGACGCAATCTTTGCCACTCACCACTTCTATTTTTGCTACAAAATTACTTTATGAGTAAAATTGCCAGCCGGAATGTCAGTGAACGGCAGGTGGCGCAAACGATTCCGGCCCCCGCCTTGCTGTGTGCTCTCTGCTTTGCTCCAGGACCTGACCATGTTGACTTCGCCCCTTGCCGCCACGCCCCGTCCCATCACCGTGCTCGCCGTTGATGACCATCCGCTCTTGCGCGAAGGCATAGGTGGCGTGATCGGCAGCCAGCCCGATATGCATCTGGTGGGCGAAGCCTGCAACGGGCGCGAGGCGCTGGAAATGTATCTGGCGCATCGGCCCGATGTGACGCTGATGGATATCGTCATGCCGGAGATGGACGGGATTGAGGCGCTAACCCGCATCCGCCAGCAAGACGCCGCCGCCCGCGTGGTCATGCTGACCACTTACCGCGGCGATGTGCAGGCCCTGAATGCCATCAAGGCTGGTGCTTCGGGTTATTTGCTCAAAAGCATGTTGCGCAAAGAACTGCTGGAAACCATCCGCTCGGTGCACGCCGGGCAGCGCCGCATTCCGGCTGAAGTGGCGATGGAACTGGCCGAGCATGTCAGCCAGGATAATCTGAGCCAGCGTGAAATCGAGGTGCTGGAACAAGCCGCTGCTGGCCGCTCGAACAAACGGATCGGCGCGCAGTTGTCGATTTCAGAAGAAACCGTCAAAGCGCATATGAAAAACATTCTGGCCAAGCTGATCGCCAACGACCGCACCCACGCGGTGACGATTGCGCTCAAGCGCGGGATTATTTCGGTCTAGGCCAGCGCCTGGCGCCGCCGGCGCAGGCATAAAAAACGCGCCCCAGCGGGGCGCGTTTTGCTGCGTAGCGGGCTGTGATTACAGCTGGTTCAGCGTGGTGGCGTTGAATTTCTGCCCCAACGTCGTCTCCAGATTGTTGATTGCGCCCTCCAGGATGCTGAAGATCTGCGCGCGATCCGCCGCTTTGCTCAGGTCCAGCGTGGCATCGGCTGGCACGCTGACTTGTGCGCGTGCGGTATCGAAGGCTGCCCGCGACGTCGCCGCCGGGATAAACGCCGCCTTGCCCGTGCTATCCACATACGACAACGTGCCAAACACATTGGCGAACACGCTTTGCAACTGCGTCAGATTAAAGGCGACGTGGTTGTTCGGCGTGACCAGGGTCGTGGCGCTGGTGGTGGGGATCGGATTGCCATACAGCTGATCCAGGTAATACCGCACCTGATACGGATATTGCGCGTAGGTATCGGTCTTGCCCCAAACCGAGCTGAAGTCGTTGACCGTGGCCACCGTGCTGGTGGTGGCGGTGGCGCCCAGCTTGCTGTAACTCGACATCAACGGACCATAGAAGCCCTGGTTGTAGGCCACGTTCAACAACACATCAAAGAAGTTGCCAGGCAGGGTTTTGAAGGTGACCAGTGCCTGATCAAACGCCGGTTGCCATGGCGTGGTCCAGCCGCCGGTGCCTTTGCCGGTTTCCACCAGCGCAACAAAGTCGTTGTAGTGGAAATAGCCCGTCAGCATCGGGCCGTAATACTTGTTGTTGAACGACGGCGGCGTGACCTTGGTGTATTGCGTGGCGGCATCGGCCATCGAATAACCGATGTTCTTTTGCAATGCCACGTAATTGATCAGCGAATGCCCGGCCGGCGCATAACCGCCGGACACCATATCGGCCGCGTAGTTGTTGATCTGGTACGGGCCACCCTGGCCCTGGCCCATGACGGCTTGCTGGTCGGACGACGGGTCGATCAGATCGCCGCTGGCTTTGTACAGGCCGGTCTCGATGTTCTCCTGCAGCAGCTGGCCAAGGATGGAGCCGTAGAGAAAGTCCTTGTTGAACTGGATGCCGGGGTAATACGTCTGCACCAGATGCCCGGTCATTACACCCGCGATGATGTTCGACATAAACAGATCGGTGTAATTGTCGCCATCGAGTGTGAGCGTGTCTTGCGCAGTGCCAGCGCCCAGCAGCAAATGGAAGTTGAGCGTGCCGCTGCTGACCAGACTGCCGGACGGGGTGGGTGCGGGCGTTGGGGCCGGTGTCGGAGCGGGCGTCGGAGCGGGTGTCGGAGCCGGTGTCGGAGCGGGTGTTGGTGCTGGCGTCGGAGCCGGTGTCGGAGCCGGAGTTGGGGCGGGGGTCGGCGCCGGTGTCGGCGTGGCGGTGCCACACGTGGCCTGCCTGGTCCACGGCTGGCCGCTCCCGTCGCCGCCATTATTGGTGGATGGGTTAACGCCTTGCGTCCACCAGTTGGCTTTGTAGTTAATGCCGTTCACGCTGACGATGGCACCGGCGGAATAGGCGGTACTGGCGTTCCATGCGGCCGCACAACTGCCGGAAGGCGTCGGTGCTGGCGTGGGCGCGGGCGTTGCCGCCGGGGCCGGGGTCGGCGCCGGGGCCGCAACCGGCGTGGGTGCTGGCGTGGCTGCGGGGGTCGGCGTGGCGGCGCTGCTATCGGCACCCAGGTCTTGCCACAAGCTTGGCGTGCTGGCCGGGTTCCAGTTGGCGCCCACGTAATCGGTTTGTGTTACCAGCGCTTTGTAATCGTGGCCGTTATAAACCACCACGCTGCCGGCGCTATAGGTGCTGCCATCTACCCAGGCCGGATAAGCGTGCGCCAGGGCGGCGCTGCCACCAAAAATCAGCGCGCAAGCGCCCGCCAACCGGCGGTATGTCGGTTTCTGCATGATTTCCATCCTCTATGTATGTGTCTGTTTTAGTGCCCTGCAGTGCAAGGCTGCTGCAGTCTAGTTCAAGCTTTCAGAAGCGGTAGGCGGACGGAGGATGAACGCATGGCGCGGAAGGATGACTGGCAGTTTCGGCGCCACTTTATGGTGCCCCGGTCTGGCGTGACAGCGCCGCAGCCAGCGCTTGCACGCCGCGTTGCAACTGCTCGGCCTGCAGGGGCCCAAAGCCCAGCCGCAAGCCATGTACCGGGCGCTGGTCGGCGGCAAAGGCGGCGCTGTCCGGCACGCGTACGCCCAGCGCCAGGCTATCGCGCAACAGCTGCGCCATATGCGTTTGCGGCGGCAAACGCAGCCACAGTGCCAGCCCCCCATCGGGCAAATCAAACTGCGCGTGTTGGCCAATGTGCTGGCGCAGGGCGCTGGCAAACCCGGCGCGCCGTTGCTGGTAAATCCGCAGCGTGCGGCGGATATGGCGTTTGAGTTCGCCGCTTTGCATCAGATCGGCCACCGCCAGTTCAGTGACTGCATTGCCTTGCCGATCAATCGCCATGATCTGCGCGGCGCAGCGGGCAATCAGCGCCTCGGGCCCGGCCAGGTAGCCCACGCGCAAACCCGGCGCCAGCACTTTGGACAAGGACCCGATATACACCACCTGGTCGGGTGCGGCCGCCGCCATCGGGTAGGTGGGGCGATGGGTGAACTGGAATTCATGGTCGTAATCATCTTCGACCACCGCAAAGCGATGCCGCGCCGCCAACGCCAGCACCTGCAAACGGCGCTCGGCATTCAGCAAAACGGTGGTGGGAAACTGGTGATGCGGCGTTAGATACACCGCTTTGATCGCATGCGTCTGGCACAGCGTTGCCAGATGATCCGGCCGCATGCCGCAGGCATCTTGCTCAATGCAGACTATGCGCGCGCCTGCCGCGCTGAATGCCGCGCGCGCAGGTGGATAGGTGAGGGCGTCCATGGCCACTACATCACCCGGCTGGACCAGCACCCGTGCCGCCAGATAAATGCCCATCTGGCTGCCGCGTACCACGCAAAGCTGGTCTGGATTGAGGCTGAGACCGCGTTCCAGATTGAGCATCGCGGCAATCTGCGCGCGCAGTTCCAGTTGCCCGCGTGGATCGCCATACGCCAGTTGCCCGGCGCGGGCGGTGCTGATCAGCGCGCGCCGATAAGCCCGGCCGAGCACGTCAAACGGAATCAGGCGCGAATCCGGCACGCCGTCGGAAAACTCGATCACGTCCGCCGCGACGACGGCGGGCTCGCTCCAGCTGGGGCCGTGTAGTGGGTAATGCGCGCTCTGTGGCGGTGCGGCCCGCAGATCGGTGGCACTGGCGCTGGTCAACAAGGCCGGCGCCACGCGCGTGCCACGGCGGCCTTCCGCCACTAGCCAGCCTTGCGCCACCAGTTCGTCATAGGCCTCGACCACGGTTTTGCGATTGATGCCAAGTTGCTGGGCCAGCTCGCGCGTGCCGGGCAACAGCGTGTCACCAGGCAAACGGCCCTGGCGGATGGAGGCGGTCAACTGCTGCACCAGTTGCAGATGCAAGGACACCTCGGCGGCACGGTCGAGGCTGAGTTTCAATTTCCACACACGTTGCATTGCGGCTCCGGCCCGCATCTGGACCAGTGAGATTTACCAAACTGGCTGATTTTGCTCAGCCAGTATCCGGCTAGCATCCTGCTCCTGATTTCTGTCTGAAGGAAGCCCGCATGACCGCCACCGCCCAACCGCCCTCCATCCGGCTGACCGTGCTCAGCGCGCAAAAGCTGGCGCCCGATGTGTTGCAACTGCTGCTGCAGGCCGAGCGCGCATTACCGTATCGCGAAGGCCAGTTCTTGAGCCTGATCCTGCCGCATGGCGCGGCGCGCAGTTATTCGATGGCCAATGCCTACAACTCGGCAGGCCGCATTGAACTGAATATCCGCTTGATCCCGGGCGGCGCGGTTTCCGGCTGGTTGGCGGCCCATGCCCAGCCCGGACTGGTACTGACTGCCAGCGGCCCCTACGGCGACTGCTGTTGGCAAGCGGGCGACGCCAGCGTCGATCTGATGTTGGCCACCGGCACCGGCATTGCGCCGATCAAAGCCATGCTCGAACAGCGCTTGCGCGATGGCCTGAGTCGTCCGCTCACGGTGTATTGGGGCGCGCGCCAGCCTGGCGATTTATATCTGCGCGATCTGTTCGATGTCTGGATGCAGCAACATCCTTTGCTGCGCTTTGTGGGCGTGATCGATGCCAACGCGACACCGCTGCGCACCGTACAAGGCTGTGCGGCTGCCGATTATCCTGATCTGAGCCAGGCGCACGTTTACGCCTGTGGCGGCCCTGCCATGGTGCAGGCCGCGCAGCAATTGCTGACCACGCAGTGCGGCCTGCCCGCCGAGTGTTTTCATGCCGATGCCTTCGAACCCGCCACACCCAGCGCGCCCCTGGCTGCACCCGACACAGCGCCCGGCTTGACGCTCCAGGTCACCGACCGCGCCGGCCACACGCAAAGCCTGGCGGTCGCTGCCGGGCAATCGCTGATGCAAGCGCTGGCGGCGGCCAAGGTGATGCAGGGCGTCTGCGGTGGCAAGGCCTCGTGCGGTACTTGCCGCGTGGCCTTGCCCGAGCAATGGCTGGCGCAATTGCCGCCCGCCAGTCGCGCCGAAGCCCGTTTGCTGCGCACGCTGGATCAAGCCCACGCCAATCAACGTCTGGCCTGCCAGATTGCACTCAATCCCACGCTGGACGGGTTGCAGGTTTCGTTCTGATCCCCGCGCTGGCCCGCCATCCTTCTTTACTTTTAGTCCCCAGGAAGTCTGTATGAACGCCCCTATGCAATTTACCGCCGAGCAAGTCGGCGCCGCCTATGACCCCGAAAAACTGCTGCTGGTGCGCGCCAAAACCCGCGCTGCCATCCTGCGCATTGCGGCCGCAGTCAAACCCGGCATGGTTGAAGAAGACGCGGTCGAAATGGCCAAAGACATGCTGGAAGAATGCGACATGCTGCGCGGCTGGCACGATGTGTACGTGCGCTTTGGCAGCAACACGCTCAAGACTTTTGGCGCAGAGTCCGACCCCGGCATCGTGTTGGGCGAGGACGATATCTTTTTGCTGGACATCGGCCCGGTGTGGCAGCAGTGGGAAGGCGACGGTGGCCAGACCTTTGTCACCGGCCACGATCCGGAAAAACGCCGTTGCGCCGACGATGCCTGCGCCATTTTTCATGAAGTGCGCCGCCACTGGCTGGCCACCGGCGCCACCGGGCGCGAATTGTATGACTTTGCCAGCGACTGTGCGCAGCGCCGCGGCTGGGTGCTGAACCTTGATTTGTCCGGCCATCGCATCGGCGATTTTCCGCATGCGGCCATCCATGAAGGCCCGATGGCCGAGATCGAATTCAAGCCGTCACGTTTGCTCTGGGTGTTGGAAATCCATATCCGCCATCCGGACCACACCTATGGCGCCTTCTATGAAGACATGTTGCTGGAAGACAGTTATTTCGAGGCATAAGCTGCGGCCCCGCCGAGTACAACAAGGCCCACGCGCTACACGTGGGCCTGTTTGCGCGGCCATTCGGGGGCAGCCCTCAGGTCAGCGCATGCGCCAACTGGTCTTGCTGCAAGCGCACCAGCACTTCGGCCAGTGAATCGGCCACAGGCAGATCGCCCGCCACGGCGATGGTCGCCGGCGAAGGGCGCAGCAAATAGCCGTAGGTGGCGGCTTTGAGCATGCCGATGTCGTTCAGCGCATCGCCCACGGCCAGCACGTCGATGCCATCGCGCACCAGCGTATTCACCACCTCTTGCTTGCCCTGGCGCTGGGCAAATCGACATTGCGTGATAAAGCCATCGGCATCGGTATCCAGGCGGTGCGCCATCAAGCGTGGATAACCCAGGCCGGGCAAAAAGCTCTCGGCCAGTTCTTCAAAACAGTCGGACACGATAAACACCGCCCGGTCCCGCGCCAGTACATCCAGAAACCGGCGGGCATCGCGGTAGGGTTGCAGCATCGATACGATGGCGCGCACATCGCTCAGGCGCAGATTGTTCTCGCGCAGGGCCTCGATGCGGGCGCGCATCAGTTTGGGGTAATCCGGTTCTTCCCGCGTGGTGCGGTTGAGCGTGGCGATGCCGGTGTGGCGACTGATGTGCGGCCACAATTCAGGCACCAGCACGCCTTCCAGATCAATGCAGGCAACTTTCATGGTATTGGCTCCAGAGCGGGCAATTTGCGATTCGTTGAGCGGCACCGGGCCGCGACGGCGTAAAGGGGTGTTACTCATCGTCCTACTCCGGCAAACAACAAGGAAAAGCCAAGGCCGACCAGTGCCGAACCAATGGCACGGTTAAGAATGTGCTGGCGTTGCAGCATCAGGCTGCGCAAACGTGGCGACGAAAAAAACAGCGCCACCAAGCTAAACCACACCCAATGCGCCAACGACATAAAGCCGCCCAGCAACAAACTGGTGCCCAGCGCGGTATTGGCGTGCATGACCTGGGTGTAACAGCTGACCACAAACAGCATGGTTTTCGGGTTGAGTGCATTGGTCAGAAAGCCGGTGCGAAACGCGGCGCGCAAAGAGACGGCGGCGGTTTCGCGGCTGCCTTCGGTGGCTTCGTTGGCGGCGGCCACCGGGTGACTGAAGATGGATTTGAGGCCGATATACACCAGGTAGCCCGCACCGATCAGCTTCATCACCATAAACAGCGCCGGGGTATGCTGCACCAGCACGGCCACGCCAAAAATCGTATAGAACACATGCACCTGCACCCCCAGACCAACGCCGAGCGCAGACAGCAAACCTGCGCCGCGGCCCAGCTGATAGCTGTTGCGGGTGACCATGGCAAAGTCTGCGCCGGGGCTGATTACGGCCAGAATGGTAATGATGGCGACTGCGGCAAATTCATTCATACAAGCACTCCTACGAAAAAAAGGCGCACCGGGAAGGGCAGTGCGCCACCGAGGTCGACACGGTTATTTTTTGCTGAAGGTCACCACCAGCACATCGCGATACGCTGCTTGCGTTTCGTCGAGTTGCACGATGGGGGTCACGCCATGCATCACCCGCTCATCGTTGACGATGGCGGCATCAAACGGCTGCATCAGCGTGAAATCAGTCAAAAAATGTCGGTTGCGGTCGTAGATGCTGGTGGTGCCATTCACCACGTTCTGGCGACGCACCATCATCATGAAGACGTAATTGACACCATCGCGGTGTACGCCTTCGGGAGTGGGGTTACCCGCTTGCTGGCCCTGGGTATAGATGCGGAACTGGTGCGCTTCGATATGCCAGGCAAAGTAGGGTGACAGCGCGCCGAATGTGGCGCAGCACAAGCCGAGGATGGCTTGCATGACGTCGCCGTGTACGGTGCTGTCTTCAAACGGGGCAAAGTCGCGGGCGATGCCGCCGTTGAGGTTGTTGTAATCCAGGCTCTGGTAGTGCGGCTGATGTTTTTCCAGATAGGCCTGGCGGCCGGAAGGCAGCGCGCTGAACGTGGCGTGGCGGCGATAGCGATAGGTGCCGCCATCACGCATGAACTGATCTTGCTCCAGCCGGTTCCAGCTGTCGGCAAATTCGGCCCAGGCTGCGCTGTCCTGGTTAAGGTCCAGTCCCAGCAGGTGTCGGGTTTTCTGCGCATTCAGAAAGCAAAAGTCTTTGCGTGCCACCAGGTTGCAGAGCCGCTCGACCTCGGTGCTCTCGGTTTCAGGCGTTCTCGTGTACAGATCTTGCGCATTTTCAACGACAAGTTGTTCCATCGGATTGCTCCAGATCGCAGTCAATTTTTAAAGCGCAACGTGTGCGCCGTTCTCACCGAATACACTGATGTATGCGCCTTAGGGCCGCATGCACAAGTCCTGTGAATCGGCTTGCAGAGCCGTTTGGCTGGGGTGCGAAGTCATTATTGACAGCTTCACGTCAAGAAAAAAGCGATTAATATGCAGGTTTTGTGTGAGGAAAAATCACCGATGCGATTGCCCCCGCTGAATACTTTGCGCATTTTCGATGTGGCCGCGCGCACGCTCAGCTTTGTTAAAGCGGCCGAAGAATTGCACGTCACGCACGGTGCCGTGAGCCGCCAGATTCGCCAATTAGAGGAAGCGCTAGGCGTGGAGCTATTCCAGCGCCGCAATCGCGCGGTGTTTCTGACCGATGCCGGGCTAGCCCTGCAGGCCGCCACTTCCGCTGCCTTTGCGCAGCTGATTACCGCCATCGGCAAACTGCAGTCCGACGAGGCGGGCAATGTCATCGTGGTGTCGTGCGAGCCCACGATCGCGATGAAATGGTTGATTCCGCGCTTGCCACGGTTTCAGCAGGCTTACCCGGAATTGCAGGTGCATTTATATGCCGCCGGGGGGCCTATCGATCTGGTGCGCGCGGGCGTGGACGTGGCCTTGCGGCGCAATGATTTTCAGTGGGATGAAACCTGGGATACCTGGCGCGTGGGCGAAGAGCTGGTCGGCCCGGTTTGTGTGCCGCAACTGGCACCGGGCGCGGGGCCATGGCAGGGCAAGTTGCTGCATACCTTGTCGCGACCCAATAGCTGGGCCAACTGGGCCAAAGCCACCGGCCACGAAATCCGCGCCACCGGCCGCATCAATTACGAACACTTTTATCTATGCGTGCAGGCGGCGGCAGCGGGCATCGGCGCGGCGCTGGCGTCTTGCTATATGGTGGAAGAAGAACTGGCGGGCAGCCGCTTGATTGCGCCCTGCGGTTTTGTGCCGGACGGCTCGGCTTATTACGTGCTATCGCCGCGCCGCATCCAGGATGACAGCCGCCTGTTGCGCTTTGCCGAATGGATTACCACCGAAATGGCCGCCACGCGCGACAAGGCCCGCGCAGCGGCACCCTGAAGCGCTGCGGCAGATTGATCAAGCCGCCAGCGCCTTGAGCGCGATGCGGGTGGCGTCGGCAAGTATCGCTTCGGGTGGGTCGGCGTCTTTGTGTTTGTTGCCGACATATATGGCGATGCAGATCGGGGCGGCGCCATGGGCGGGCCACAACACCGCGATATCGTTGGTGCTGCCATACGCGCCCGTGCCGGTTTTATCGCCCACTTGCCAGCCCGCGGGCACGCCGGCACGAATGCGCTTATCGCCTGTGGTATTGCCCTGGAGCCATTGCGTTAGGAGGCCCCGTTCGCGCTCGGGCAGCGCCGTACCTAACACCAGGGTTTGCAGGCTTTGTGCCATGGCGGCCGGGGTGACGGTATCGCGCACATCGCCGGGGATAGCGGTATTCAACTCAGGCTCCATGCGGTCGAGGCGGAAACTGGCATTGCCGGTTTTACGCGCAAACGCCGTCACTTTGGCCGGACCGCCCAGCAAGCGCAGCAAGGCGTTGGCGGCGCCGTTATCGCTGTATTCGATGGCGGCCTGGCACAGGTCGCCCACGCTCATGCCGTCGGCGACGTGTTTTTCGGTGATCGGCGAATGCGACGGCAATTGCTTGCGGGTAAACAGCAAGCGCTCTTGCAACAGCCGCGGTTGACGTTGTAGCTCGCCCAATACTGCGGCGGCCAACATGAACTTGAAGGTGCTGCAAAAGGCAAAGCGCTCGTCGGCGCGCCAGTCAAAGCGCTTGCCGCTGCCGGTATCGAAGGCGCTGACGCCGATGCGCACCGCGTTGGCTTGTTCTAATGCCGCCATGGCGGCGGTCAGCTCAGCATGGTCCGGCGTCGGGCTGGCTGCGGTGGCGGCCAGCAGGCGGCCGGGCCATGCCAGCGCCAGCGGCGCGCAGGCGGCAAGCTTGAGCAAACTACGGCGCGCTGGCACGGGCCGGGCGCAGGACGACTTCGGGCGGGTTGGGTTCATGCGGGCATCTCGTCGGGTAGGGGTGGGTGTATGCGACCGGTGCAGGCGGCGACTATCCACCGCTTGCGCAGCGATGACAAACGAGGATATTTTTGGCCAGCCCCCAGAAAATCTTTGGTCTGCGATGAACCCGCATCTTCCGCTCAATGCCTTGCGCGCCTTTGAAGCCTCGGCCCGCCATCTTAATTTCACCCGTGCCGCGCAAGAACTGAACGTCACCCAGGCTGCCGTCAGCCAGCAAGTGCGCGCGCTGGAAGAGCGCCTGGGCGCTGAATTATTCAAGCGTCTGCCGCGTGGACTGGGTCTGACTGACGAAGGCCGCGCGCTGTTGCCGGTGCTGAGCGATGCCTTTGGCCGCATTGCCCAGGTGCTTAAACAGTTTGAAGGCGGGCAGTTTCGCGAAGTGCTCACCGTGGGCGTGGTCGGCACCTTTGCCATAGGCTGGCTGATGCCACGCCTGCAAGATTTTGCCGCCGCCCACCCGTTTGTTGAGCTGCGGCTGCTGACGCATAACAACCTGGTTGATCTGGCGGCCGAAGGCCTGGATCTGGCCATCCGTTTTGGCGATGGCGGCTGGCCGGGCAGCCATAACCAGCGTTTGCTTGAAGCGCCGTTGACCCCGTTATGCGCGCCCGGCGTGGCCTTACGCCTGCATACGCCGGCCGACCTGGCACGGGTAACCTTGCTGCGCTCGTATCGCGCCGAGGAATGGCAGGACTGGCTCAGCGCCGCCGGGCTGACGCCATGGACGGTGAGCGGGCCAGTGTTTGATTCCTCGCGCTTGATGGTCGAGGCCGCCATCCAGGGCGCAGGCGTGGCGTTGGCGCCGTGGCAGATGTTTGAACGCGAACTGGCCGCCGGGTTATTGCTGCGGCCCTTTGCGCTGGAGCGGGTGGAAGGGGCTTATTGGCTGTCGTGGCTTAAATCGCGCCGGGTAACGCCCGCGATGCAGGCGTTCCAGCACTGGATCGCGGCGCAAATCTGATCAAGCGGCGAACTCGATCTCGGCGGTGTTGCGGGCGAGGATGGGCACGCCAAAGCTTTCGATATTCTGCAGCGTGGCGTTGTGGTGCGTGCGGATCAGTTCGGCCGAAGCATGCGGCTGATCGTGCGTGGTGTGAGCATCGGCCGCCAGCGTGACGTGATAGCCCAGCCCGGCCGCGCGCCGCGTGGTGGTATCGACGCAGTAATCGCTGGCATAGCCGCAAATGACCAGATGCTGTGCACCGATCGCCTCCAGCTGGGCCTGCAGCGTGGTGTGCAAAAACGAATCGGGCGTGGTTTTGCTGATACGCACATCGCCCGGCGCCACCTCGAGTTGTTGCTGCAATTGCCAGCTGTCGCTGCCGGCAGACAACGGTTCATCGGCGCGCGTGTGCTGGATAAAGATCACCGGCACCCGCGCGGCGCGGGCGCGCGAGGTGAGCGTGTTGATACGCGCGACCACATCATCGGCTTGCCACGGACGCGGCAATGGATTGAACAAACCTTGTTGCACATCAATGACCAGAACAGCGCTTTGCATGGCAGGGCTCCGCAGACGAAGCCGCAAGTTTAACAATTTACGCAAGGCCTGGCGTCTGGCGTTGGGGCGCGGCAAAACCGGGCAGCCCAGGCAGCGCGGCGGCCAGATAATCCAGCAGCAAACGCGCGCGCAGCGGCTGGTAGCGTCGTTGCGGATACACCAGCCACGCCGCCTGGGTGGGGCCGGACCAATCCGGTAATACGCGTAACAGCTGACCGGTTTCGATCAGATCGGCCACCAGCCATGCGGGAGTCAAACACAGGCCCGCGCCTTGCAGCATGGCGTCGCGCAGCGCGAGCGAACTATTGCTGCGATACCGCGCCGCAGCCCGCACCGTCAGCCGTTGCTGCTGTGGCCCGCTGAGCGTCAGATCAGCTTCATCCAGCCAGGCATTGCGCAGCCACGCGTGCTGTGTCAGATCAGAAGGCGTGGCCAACGGTGCTGCCTGGTGCAGATAGGCCGGGGCCGCCACCAGCCAGCGCGGGCTGCTCGCTACAGAGCGCGCCACCGCGCTGCCCGGCGGCTGCCCGCCCAGACGCAAGGCCACATCGACGTTCTCTTCCACCAGATCGATAAAGCGGTCGTTCAGGACCAGCTCGACCTCGATGTGTGGATGTTGCTGCATAAACGCCAGCAGCAGGCGGTTCAGTCGCAATACGCCCAGGCTGACCGGAGCGTTCACCCGCACCAGGCCACGGGCCGTTTCGCTTTGCTCGCGTACATCGGCCAGCGCGGTGGCATATTCCTCCAGCAGCGCGCGCGCTTTGGGATAAAAGCGCTTGCCGGGTTCGGTCAACGCCAGCGCCGTGGTACTGCGCGCCAATACGCGTGCGCCCAGGTGTTTTTCCAGCGCGGCCACTTGTTTGCTGGCGGTGGGTTGGCTCAGGCCCAGCTCGCGTGCAGCCGCGCTCAAACTGCCCAACTCAACCGCACGTACAAAGCAGCGCATCGCTTGTAGATGATCCATAAGCCCATTCCATTCCCGCATAAAGGATATGCAGTTTAGCCTGCTACTACATGCTTATGGCATAGGCGAAGCTAAGGCCTCTTGAACCCCAAGCGGACTCGCGCCATGACTCGTTTTTTTCCCAAACTCATCCTTAGCCTGAGCAGTATTTGCGCTTGGAGCGCAGCGCCCGCGCAGGCAGCGTGGACCACCAGTTGGACTGCCAGCCCGCAGCGGGTCTGGTCCGCGCCGGAATTGCCGCTGCCTACGCGTATACCGCTGCAATTGCAGGATCAAACCGTGCGCCAGACCCTGCGCCTGAGCATAGGCGGCCATGGCGTGCGGGTGGCGCTGTCGAATCGCTATGGCACGCAAGCAGTGCATTTTGCCGCCGCCAGCCTGCGCCTGCTGCCCGCCGGGCCGGCCCTGGCTTTGCGCTTTGCCGGGGCCACCGAGCTTACCGTGGCAGCGGGCGCGCAAAGCTGGAGTGATCCCTTGCCGCTGGCTGTGCCGCCGCTGGCTGAGTTGCAGATTGACTTGTATGTGGCCACGCCGACCCCGTTGACCACGTTTCATTGGGACGGCAAACAAAGTGCCGACCTGCTCGCCGGTGATCAAACCCGAGCTGTGCCAGCGCCAGCGCCAGGCGCGCAAATCGAGGCACGGCTGTGGCTGGCCGCGGTCGAGGTCGACGCAGCCCCGCTCGCGCCCGGCGTTGCCGCGCTGGGCGATTCGATCACCGACGGCAACGGCGTGCCACTGAACGCCAACCAGCGTTGGCCGGATTTGCTGGCGCAGCGGGTGCGTGGCAGGCCGGTGCTGAATGCCGGGATCTCCGGCGCGCGTTTGTTGCAGGACGGGATGGGCGAACGTGCCAGCGTGCGGCTGCAGCGTGATGTGCTGAGCGACCCCAGCGTGCGCGACATCATCGTATTACTCGGCAGCAATGACATCGCCTGGCCAGGCAGCACGTTTGATCCCGCCGCGCCGCTGCCCACGCTGAGCGCGTTGCAAGCGGCTTATCTGCAACTGATCCAGCTGGCCCATGCGCAAGGACGTCGCCTTTATCTGGGCACGCTGCCGCCGTTTGAAAACGCGCTGGCTGGGTCACCGATCGCGCATTACGCCAGTCCCGCCAAAGACGCGCTGCGCCAGCAGCTCAACCGCTGGCTGCGGGCCGGGCAGGGCGCGGACGGGGTGATCGACTTTGATGCCTTGCTGCGCGACCCTCAGCATCCAACCCGGCTGCGCGCCGAATATGACAGCGGTGACCATCTGCATCCGGGGGCTGCGGGCAATGCGGCCATGGCCGCGGCGGTGGCCCGGGCGCTGGCCGCTACGCCCAAAAAACCGAGCCATTTTCCGAACCCGATCGGGCAAAATTTTGCGAATTAAGAGTTTGATATTTGCTGTTTAATCAAGGGCTTGGTCGCGGAGTTCCGGGGCAGATCAAAGCCCGCTTGAATAAACTCAGATTTGTCCTTTGCGCAGGTCAGCGTGCCTGTACCACGATGCACGCCAGATTCACCGCACAAGGATAAAAACCATGTTCCGCAAACACCCGATTGCGCTGGCGCTGCTTGCCGCGCTGAGCGCCGCCAGCGCACTGGCCGCCACGGCCCCCAAAGAAGCCACCGCGCAGACGCAAGCCGCCAATGCCGCCGTATTGCAGCAACTACCGTTTGCCGATCAGCAGGATTTTGCTGATGCCCAGCGCGGCTTTGTTGGCACCTTGACGCCGATGACCATCCAGGGCGCCGATGGCAAAGTGGCCTGGGATCTGACCAGCTACGACTTTATCAAGGGCGACGCGCCGCCCACGGTCAACCCCAGTCTGTGGCGCATTGCCCAACTGAACCTGGCCAATGGCTTGTTCAAGGTGACCGACAAGGTCTATCAGATTCGTGGTTTTGATCTGTCGAACATGACGCTGATCGAAGGCAACACCGGGCTGATCATCATTGATCCGCTGGTCACCGCCGAAGTGGCCCGCGCCGGGCTGGAGCTGTATTTCAAACATCGTGGCGTCAAACCGGTGGTGGCCATCATCTACACGCACAGCCACGCCGACCACTACGGCGGCGTCAAGGGCGTGACCACGCTGGCGGACGTCAAAGCCGGCAAAACAAAGATCATCGCCCCGGATGGATTTTTGAGTGAGGCGGTGGAGGAGAACGTGCTGGCTGGCAATGCCATGAGCCGCCGCACGCTGTACCAGTACGGCGCGTTGCTGCCACGTAGCGCCAAAGGCCAGCTTGATGCCGGGCTGGGCAAGACCACTTCGTTTGGTACCTTCACCCTGATTGCGCCGACCGATACCGTCAAAAAGAGTGGCGACAAGCGCACGGTGGATGGCGTGGAGATGGAATTCCTGATGGCGCCAGGCACCGAGGCGCCCGCCGAATTCCTGATCTGGTTTCCGCAGTTCCATATGCTGAACACCGCCGAAGACGCCACCCATACGCTGCACAATCTGTACACCTTGCGCGGCGCGCAAGTGCGGGACGCCAGTACCTGGTGGAAGACGCTGAACACCGCCATCAATCGGTACGGCGACAAGGTCGACGTCGTGATTGCGCAACATCACTGGCCGACATGGGACCGCGCGCGCATCAATACCTTCCTGGCCGACCAGCGCGACATGTTCAAGTATCTGCATGACCAGGTGCTGCATATGGCCAATCGTGGCTACACCATGGACGAGATCGCCGAGCGCATCCGCCTGCCCGACAGCATCGGCAACAAGTGGTACAGCCGTGGCTATTACGGCTCGGTTAATCACGACGCCAAGGCGGTGTATCAGCGTTACCTGGGCTGGTATGACTCCAACCCGGCGCATCTGTGGGCGCTGCCGCCCGCAGCCGGTGGCAAACGCTACGTTGAATTCATGGGCGGTGCCGACGCGGTGGTGGCCAAGGCGCGCGAGACGTTTGCCGCGGGTGATTACCGCTTTACCGCCGAGGTGCTCAGCCACGTGGTATTTGCCGATCCCACCAACAAAGCCGCGCGGGAGCTGGAAGCCGATGCGCTGGAACAACTGGGTTATCAAACTGAAAACCCGACCTGGCGTAACGAGTTTTTGATGGGGGCCTACGAGTTGCGCAATGGCGTGCCCAAAGTGGAAGGGGTGAGCACCGCCAGCGCCGATATGGTTGCGGCCATGAACCCGGAATTGCTGCTCGACTATATGGGCGTGCGTCTGAACGGCCCGGCCGCCGTTGGCAAACACACCACGCTTAACTGGCAACAGCCCGACGGCAAAGTATTCGGACTGGAATTGCGCAACGGTGTGCTGATCTACTCGGCCGATCGCCCGCACGCCAAACCGGATGCAACCTTGCAGATCGACAAGCTCGGTTTTGCCGAACTACTGCTGGGCGGCGCCCGGCTGGATCAACTGACCGGTGCAAACAAGGCCACGGTGCTGGGGGACAGGGCGCAGGTCGAACAGTTGTTTGGCTTGCTGCAGGCGTTTAACCCGATGTTCCCGATCGCGGCGCCCGATACCGAGCGCTAAGCCAGGCAGACACAACAGCCGCGCCGGGCTGTTGTGTCTGTATGCGGCGGGGAATTACTTGAGTTCGACGTAACTGCCCGCGCCATCCGGCGCCAGCAAACGCACCTGATCTTTGCTGACCGGCCCGGCCACGTTGTAGCTGAATTTGAAACCGCTCATAGGCCCAGCGCCCGGGCGCAATCGGGCGACATCGTCTCTGGGCAGATCCGGCCGGATTTCGCCCACCAGGCCGCCATTGATCAGCACAAACACTTTTGCGCCGTCCGGCCCTTCGGCATAAGCCCAGCCGTACACGGTGACTGTGGTGGTGGCCAGACCCATCCCGCGATAAAGCTCAGAGCCGCTCGGCGTAATGGTGACCAGATCCCGGCTGGCGATTACTTTGGAGCGACTGGCCCGGCTGTAGTGGAAATCATCGATAAATGCATCGTGATCAAGCGCCGTATAAGCAGTGGCAGCGCTCAGCAGTGCGCAAAGTGAGATGCCGGCAAGCAGATGCAATGGGCGCTGAATGGCAATCGACAGATGTTTATATAAAACATTGATGACCGCCCCCAGCCCGATCATGGCAACCGGCACGATGCCATACGCGAATATCTGGCCATTCAGGTGGTAATGCACGCTGGTGTGGTGCCACGCCAGTATCTGCCACGAAAACACGCCCAGCAGCACCAAAAAAGCACCCAACGCAAACCATTGCAGGTCCGCGCTAATCCGGATGACGCGCGGCATGGCCGCCGCCACCGCACCCATGCACGCGGCAATCAAGCACACCAGCACAAACCAGCCAAATGCCACGGTATAGCCGTCCAGTACCAGACCGGGCATATAGAAATATTCTTTGAACGCCGTCCAGGCAAACAGCAGCTTGTGCTGATTGACCGCGCTACTCAGCACCGCAATTAATTGCTCATTACCGGGCCGTGTGACCAGATGGGTGATCAACAGCCTGGCATCATCGCCGCCGCCATCGGTACCGGTGTGCGTTTCTACCCGATTCAGAATGGTGCTGAAGCCGTAGGTGTCATTGATGTGATGCAACTGAAAGACATGCACGGCCAGTGCAACCAAAAAACCTGCAACGCAGGCGGCAAAGATCAACCCGATATCTGATTTGCTGGCCTTGAACGGCGTTCCGATATGGGAAAAGACATATCCCGCACACGCAAATAGCGTCACCGTGGTGATGTATTCATAGCCGCACAAACATTTGATAAACATGGCCACAAACACGCCGGCAATCACGGCTTTGCGGTATTTGCCATGCATAAAGTGGCCAAACAGAAATGCCGTCATGACCGGCAGCATGATGGCAAACGGCACCCAGTACAGCGAGTACGAAAACGTTAGAAGCCAAGGCGAAAATGCCAGCGAGATCCAGTACAACGCCACTGCCGGAAAGCCTGCAACGCGCCGGATTTTGTAAACCGGTAGCGAAAAGGCGATGGCGGTGAGTAGCGAAAAAACGCTGGCAGCGGCAAGGCTGAGGGGCGCCACGCCGGGACTGAATGGCAGATTGTGGATTGCAGCCAGCGCAATGCTCTGCAATCCAAATTGCGAGGTATAGGTCTGCTCAAACCATTTGAGGGTGTGCGAATTCAGGATCTTGCTCACGATGATGTATGAATCGGAGCCAAGAAAATGGTTGTCGTAGCGATGGATCTGGATATTCCAGAGCAGAAACAAAGCGAGACAAAAGCCAAAGGTAATCGGGAAAACTGCATGCGGACAGCGTGACTGGGTGTTGCTCACAACCTTCATCGGGCACTCCATCGTATTGCCATATACGGGAAAACATAGAAATTTTGTTGCAGCCGCGGGCGGCAAAGCCTGTTGCGGCGGGGCCAGCAGCAGCGTGCGGCATGGCCCGGACCTTGGCGTTTTGCATCGCAGTGTATATGGCGCCGGACTTGGCCTTAGCAAAAAAGTCAAAAAGTGTCAGTTTGGAGACAACTCCGGGGCAGGGCTGGACGCGATGCCTAGTGCAATGCGGCCGCGCCGCGCTCAGGCAGCCTTGCCGCGCTTGTTGCAGGCCTGGCGCCACAATAAATAAATATCTAGTTTCAGGAATTAAATCCCGCGAATATTTTATTGATATCTGTATATGGGAAACTTCTTTTGAGAAACGTCCGTAATCAAATTATTGCGTTTGTATAATTACCGAATTGGCCAGATTGTACGGTGAAAGCAATAAACGCCGTCTAACGTGAAGATCGATGACACAACTGCATTGAATCAATGCCGGTTATTCATCGCAAACGCAATAAATCAATTTTATTCAGGAGTCGATCTTCATGACTGACAGCATAAAAAAAGCGGCGTTATTGCCCGCACTGTCTTATGACGCCACATTTACCGTGGCGGCATCGAGCAATCCCTTTATTGTTTTGCGCTATTACGGCCAATGGGGTGACGGTGGCACCGAGGGTTGGCAGCAAGCGGTGCAATTGCCCGTGGTTACACTGGATGGCACCGCGGTGCCTCTGTACGACTGGTTTTCCTATGCCTGCAATTATCAGCAGGGCCAGGTGGGCGAGGGCTTTGATCAGCATGCGCAGTATTACGCGGCAGAGTTGTATCCTGGCGCGCAGGCGGCGCAGCTATCCGTCAGCGGCCCCTTTGCCCAAGCGGCCTATTTCAGTGCCGCACTTTATTACGCCGGCGCGGCGCCGGTGCCGGCTCAGCAGGAACTGGTGGACAGCGAGATGAGATCTTCCGGGCCGAATCCTTTTGTAGCAGGCAACACCAGCGTATTTGGCTACGCGCCATTACAACCCCAACCCACGCCCGCGCCATGCACCGCCGCCAGCATCCAGCCCACGGCCCGTGTGGCCCGGCCCGGCACCTTGCGCGAGGGTGAAATTGCGCTGTACCGCCCCGATGCCACTACCTCGGCCGCCAGTATTGTTGATCAAATGGCGACTGATGGATGTAGCAAAGGTTATTTCTTTGGCAGCAAATCACCGGGCCAGGAAGTTGAAATCCTGCGTATAAAATTGCCGACGCTATTTATTCAAAATGGCAATCCGGATACGGTATTCGGCAATTATCAATGCCGCGAACTTTCAATCGGCGCGCATACGGTCAGTTCAGCCGAACTGGATTTCTGGACCGTTAGCGGGCGCATGCTATACGACTATGCAGATGCAGACGGCTACGCTTATGTCTTTTTTGCGCCTGTTACATATACCCAAAGCAAAGTTGCAGAACAGGGCACGGCGCCGACGCGGCCACCGCTCATGACATGAGGCCGATATAAAGGTTATTTGTTGGGCGATCCGGATTACGCGATTATTTTGCGTTATCGCGTACCCGCCGATGATTGGGGCGGCAACCCTTTGCGCTGCCCGTGCTATCCCGATCCGGAACATGAACAGCCGATCAATGCCAGCCAATTGGGCGAGTGGCTGCCCGAAGTGTTTGGCGACACCCTGGCCAATTTTGAAGCAGGCCAGATTGGCGCGGTAAATAGCAACGCAGACTGGCCAGCACCGCTCACGGTGTAACCGACCTGAAAAACAAAAAAGCCCTGAATCATCAGGGCTTTTTGCATTCATTCTGGCGGAGGCCGTGAGATTCGAACTCACGGAGGACTCACATCCTCGGCAGTTTTCAAGTCTCCTGTTAACTGGCGGGAAAACAATGAGTTGACGCATTTTTCTTTCCGCAACGCACCTCGGAAAACGACGAAAAATGCTTTAAAAATCAATGTCCCGGTCCGGGGTTGCGGAACGCTTTTTCGGGTCGGAAAAAGCAAAAAGCCCGCAATGCGCGGGCTAATCGGTCGTAAGAAATAGGGTACTTATTTGGTCGGCTTTACCGTTTCACCGACGCGGATGTAAACCTTGCGGGTGATTTCTTGCTCTGTGTGGCCGAGCAATTTGCTGGCCTTTGTGAGGTCGCCCATTTCGCTGGCCGCCTTAGGGCGGATGTCGCGAAACTGGAACGCCTTAATGCGCTCGCTGAGCGTTAAATCGCCCGCCTGTTCGGCCGCAGCTCGCGCAGCCAGGCGGGCCGCGTCGAAACGGTCGCGCAGCATGTCTTTGCTTAGCGGTGCGCCCGCGGCCGTGGCCACAAGATAAAAGCTCTTGACCTTGCCGGTGCGCGCGCGAATGCGATCAATTACTTTACCAAGTTCTGTGCGTGAGCCGTCATCTTCGTTCAGCAAAATCCGCAGCCGCTTGTTGGTCTTGTTCTGGCGCACTTCCAGGGCGTCGTCGCGAATATCGCGTTCCATCATTTTTAACACATCGGCGGGGCGCTGGCCGGTCAAGTAATTAAGGTCCATCGCGTCGCGCAGTTCTTGAACGGCTTGTTCATAAACAGCGGTCCAGACGGTGGCATCGGCGTAGAAGTCGCGAGGCACTTCCCTGTTTTTGCGGATGCCCCGCGCCGGGTTGTCTCTTGCGGTATAGCCCCATTCCCGTGCCATATTGAATACATGCGAAAGCAACGCAATCTCACGGTTCGCGCGTACCTTGGCAGTGCGCCTGTCGCGATACTGGGCGATGTGCTGAGGGGTGATGGCGTCGATCGGTGCGTTGTCGAAGACAGGCCGCAGCTGCTTCAGCATCTGCAGATTCTGGCGCTGCGTGGCTGGCGATTTGGCGGGCACGATGTCGCGCTCGTATCGCTCAAAAACGAGCCGCATTGTCCCGGCGCTGACCGGTGTCTCTTTGTGTTCGAACTGCGCCCAAAGGCGTTTGGCTTCGTTGATGTCCTGACCGAGTGGAATCTCGATCCGGCGACCATCATCATCGCGGCCGCTGTAGTAATAGCTGGTCCATTCTGAGCCGTCTTTGCGCTTACGTATACGACGCACCATGCGCAGCGGAAGATCTGATCCAGAGGTTTTTGGGCGCGCCATAATTATTTCACGTTGCCAAAGTCAGGTGACCAGCCACCGGTGGCCAGCACCGTTGGATTGATCCCGGATAATTTCAGGCGCGCGAACAAGCGGCCAATAATGGGCTCGCCCGCGCGATTCTTGAAAAAAGTCCAACCGTTGTTGGTCAGCCATTCAATCTGGTCGTGTTTGCGAGAGCAGCCGGTGATCTGGATGATTTCTTCTGCCGCGAGTGTTTCGCTGGCAAGAGGCATGTCGAATATGGCGCCCATTTACGCGGCCTTCGTGCATGGGTATTGAGTCCACTCCTGGCCGTCGAGCATCCTGCCAGCTGCGGTCTTGCCGACCAACGTGTGATTCGCCCATTCAATTTTGGTGTTCTTGGTCATTGGTAGACCTCACGGTGTAGGCGCTCGATGGCGCGGTCTTCGTTGTTCCAGCGAGCGAGGCGATGCGCACGCTGTTCGGGTGTTTCGGTGGATGCGGCGTGCTTGGTCGAGCGCGTCTGAATTGTTTTGCGCCGCCAGTCGCTGGCAGCCAAGCCCGCAGACGATTTCGTTTTGCTCATTGGCGATGTTCCAGAGTCAGCTGGTTAATAGGGGCGGCGGCTTTTTCCGCAGAGGATCCGACGGCATGAGACAAACGCACCTGGCGGCCAGCTTCTTGGCCGGAACGGGCCGCTGCATAGTCGGCGCTGCTTAATTCGCGCTGTGCGTTGCGATCCTTTGGTTCCAAATCGCCGCGCACGGGGTAATGGATCGCCTTGTATGCAGCAATCGCATCGGTCTGCCGAGTGCCCGCAAATGCGCGTACGTGCTCACGCAGGCCCACTACAAACTGTTCGCAGAACAAATCGGCCCGCGCGGTCTTATTCTTCTGGCCGAGGCGGGCGCACAGCGGCGAACGAAGCAGCTCGGCTCTGGCTGCTTTGATTTTTCGGTTAAGGACCGCAAACGCGTAAGAGGCAATTTCTGCGTGGAGCGTTGACCCTATGAACAGCCATTCGCCGGGCTTGCCGCGGGCATAGCTGTAAACCGCGTCGCATGCGAACGCTTTGCTAATGGTCCGGGCCAGATGACTTTCCCAGCGCGCGGGATTTTTGCGTGCGTTTGACCGAGCGCTCATTTCCGTGACTTCGGCCGCAAGCACCTCATTCTCACCAACGCCGAATTTCTCCATGAGGGCTTGTGCCTGGTGCAGCGCCACACCAGCTTCGTTTGAATTGCCGCTCTTAGCCAATGCCAGGCATTTGCGGATTTTTGCGATTGCAGTTTTCTTGTCCATTATTCCGCCTCCACTCGCGCGAATTCGATTACCCAGACCCAAGGGTTTGCATTCCATGGGCCAAGGCCGTAGCTGGAGTCCCAAAGTATTTCAAAGAGCTGAGATGCGCATAGGGTCTCGTCGGCGTCAGGGATGTGGCGAAGGTAATCAATACCTTCCGCTTCAGCGTCGGCGTTACTGATGTTGTTCAGGCGCTCGACCCGGACGTCAGTGATCTCTAGCTGGATGCGGCTGGCCCAACGCGGCATATGGATGCTTGGGCGCCAAGGGTCATTGTCACGATCCCGCGTTGCGAGATATTCGACGCGGACGCAATGCTTTTGATCGGGCACATAGCGAGCGACACCCAGCTGCCGTGGCTCATGGGGAGAATTGATGGTCACTAGTCCGCGCCAAGTCTCTCGCACCCAGAGCCGGTCGCCGGGCTGGCCGTAGGGGCTATTCAGGAATGACCCTTTATTAATCTCGCCCGCGATTTCATGTGGAGCAAGGTCGCAGCCGAGGCCAATATCCCGACGGGGCTTCACTACACGCCGAGTCTGCGTTTTGCTGCCATCGAGTAGCGCGCGCACCATCGGCGCAGAAAACAAAATCGGACGCTCTTTCATGCGGCCTCCGCTGCAACAAATAGCTCGACTTGCCGCTGCAGCGATTGCAGCGTGCCGTAATTCATCAGATTCCGGTCAATCATGCGGCGCTCGAAAGCGTGCTCCGTGGCGTGGCCGCCGTGACCGTAACCTGGGCGGGTGAGCTGCCAGATTTCGCCGCCCAGCGCATGCACAAAGTGGGCTTCGGCGTTGGCGACGTGGGCGTTGTCGCCGGGGATGACTCGCACATCGCTGATCACGACGGCGCGGCCGGGCAGCACATCGAGGCGGTCTTGCATCGCGTCAATGAAGTAGTGCGGATTGGTCGCGCGGCGGTAATCGCCCCATGTCTGCATAACCACACGCGGCGACAGGGGGCGCTGGCTCAGGAGCGTGCGTGCAGGGCCGTATTGCTCATCGCTCGCGATCCAGCATTCCAAAACCCAGTTGATGAAAACGTCGTTCCGGCAATACACCAGTGCCAGCCTGTGCAGCGGAGTGTTTTTGGTTTCGCGTTTCAGCAGCAATTGCTCCGGCACGTTGTAGGCGTCACAAATTTCGGCGCGCAGTTTGTCGGCGAAAGCGAGCTTGGTGTAGCCGTGTCTGGCCACCAGAAAATCTGCGACGGTATCTTTGCCGCTGCCGGCAGGGCCGGTCAGGCCGATCAGGTTAAGAGCCATTTGATTGGGTCTCCATATCATCAAGAACGGGTTTCCAGAGCGCATCCAGCAGCCACACCATCAATCCGAAGATGCACAGGGAAAAACTGAGTTGGGCGAGGCCGCTCAGGGCCATGTCGGCCCATACCAGGGCGACGTAGGTCAGCAACATCGCGACCAAGTGGAGCAGCGCGAACGCGATAAGAATTCGAGTGCGCGGCGTCATGCTGCGACCTTCTGGCCATCGTCTTGCGGCGGCAGCTGGATCGTCTTGCGCGCTTCGTACTGCACGCCGTGGCGGTCCATGGGGTGGATCGTCCAGCCGCGTTGTTTCCAGCCGCCGAAATCAACATCGAACAGGCCGTCGCCTTCGCTGCGCAGGGGTACGCGGATCGTGTGGGGTATGGTCATGCCTCGGTTCTCCCGATCTGCATGTCTGCATTGCCAGCGGTCTGGATCGCGACGATTGCACGCGCCAGCTCATCGCGAACGGCGCTCATTAGGTAGCCGCCATCATCCATTGCCAGGTATTCGATGGCAGTGCCGATCCGGCGTTGTGCTTCTATAAGGTCGCGAATGTGTGTGAAGTTGAGGTGCGTCACGGCCTGCTCCGACGGGAGTGCGTGGGTAGCGGCAAGGGTCGTTAGCTAGGAGTGTGTCGTGCCACCAAAACCGGAACCCTTGCCGCTGGCTTGGTGACGAGGTGAAATATACGTAAACGTATTAACTCCTGCAATACGTAAACGTATTAATGCGGACGAGCGCGACGAACGGTATACGTAGATGCATACCGTTTCAGGTCAGGGGCCGGGAAAAAGGGGCGTTAGCCGCCGCGCCAGACTACCTTGCCTAGCACCGTTACATCTGCGCCGGGTGGCACGGTGCGGTCTGGGAAGAGCGCCTTGTTGGGGTTGTCGCTAGTCAGGGTGATTAAGCCGAAGCCTTTTGACACGCGCTTGATTACCACTTCGTCTTCCATCATGAACGCGTACACCTGCCCGTTAGCTATGGTGCGCACGCCGCGGTCGATCATGACCAGATCACCATTGCATATATACGTGCTCATGCTATCGCCCTCTGCGTGCAGGATCGCAGCGTTCGCTTCGAGCACGCCGTTGCGGTCAAGCACCGTTTTAGGCAAAGCAAATCTGCCCTCGATCTCCACATGATCGTTCATGTAGCCCAAGCCGCATGCGGCCCGAGAGGAATAGATCGGCACCGGCACGTACTTCGGCGGCTCCTCGTTTTTGGGCTCCGGTGCTGCCGAAGGCACGCCGCGGAGCATCGCTTCCATGCGCGCTTTTGCCTGAGCCATCGCATCCAGCTCGCCGCCTTGTTGTGCGTCCCCAGTAGGCCCCGCGCGAAGCTGCGCATAAGTGATGCCAAGCGCGCTGGCGATCTTTTCCAGGGTGTCCGCCTTGGGGGACGCAGTGGTCCCCGACAGGATGCGCTGAATGGTGGGCTGGGGCACGTGCGCAAGATCAGCAAGGCTGTTCTGCGAATGGTGCGTGTGTTCAAGCCAGGCGGCGAGGGCGTGTCGGAGGTCCATCGCCTGATTATGCGAAAACGCATGAATAACATCTAATGCATTTGCGTATTGAAAGTTATGCATTTGCGTATTAGCATCCAGCTTATGGACACGCTCTCTACCCAACAGAAGTTGATCCGGCTGTTCGATGCTGGCCTCTCCGAAGCTTTGATTGTCGAGGAAACAGGCATCCCGCAGCCAACCATCAATCGTATCAAGCGCGGCCTGCAAGAGCCGCGGGAGACGTATGTCCGATTGATTGATGCCTGTTTCTTTCGATTGATGCCCGACCTGAATGCAACGAGCGCACCTGCTGAAGCGGAGCGTCGTACTGCCAAGGACCGCCGGGTGGGCGTGTCAGATCGCCGTCGCTCTACCCGCAGGGCCGCAGGCCAATAACCGTTTTCCTCCGCCAGCGCATTACCAGATGCGCTGGCGTTTCGCCGGGTTGCCGCCCGGTGTTTTTTATGACCGCAAGGCTACCTCTCGCAGGTAGCGCTGCAAACACACACAAAACCGCAAAGGTGTAGGACATGAGTCTTTCAGAAGCTGCGCGGAGCGATATCGCGCTCTGGCCGGGCAATCAGGAGAGTCTTTCGCAAGCCATGTACGGCAGCGCGCACACGTTGCGCCACAAGTTATCGGGCTATCGCGGGATGGTGTTTGGCCTGAACGAGGCGCTGGAGTTGATGCAGCTTACGCAAGGCCGCGAAGTCATTCGGGCGCTGGCACGCGAAGTGGGCGGCGTGTACCTGGACGTGCCCGGCACCGATATGCAGGTGGGGAACGAAGAGCTGCACGTCGCGCTTCTGCGTGTAACGGAGCGCATGGCAAAGCTGAGCGTTGAGGTGCATAAGGCGCTGGCCGACGACGCCCAGATCGATGCGGATGAAAAGCGCCGGATCGATTCTGCCCGGCACGAATTAACCGAAGAAATCCTGCGCTACGTAGCGTTGGTTTATCGGGTCTACGGCAATCGTGATGTCCAGGACGACATGTTTAAGGGGCAGCGATGAGGCCGCCGTATTACTGGGAAACACAAGCGCTTGAGCAATGCGGCCCGCTGCCGACGCGGCTTTACCGGAACGGCTTGTTGAAGCTGCTGGATGCGAGCGATGGGCACGTGCGCGGGCCTCGCCGTCTGGTGCTGACCATGCTGGTCTCGGAAGTGGGACCGGTGGCCCGACGTGGGCATTTGCAGCGTCCGCTACAGCATGGCGAACTGGTGCGTTTACTCGATCAGCTCGCGCTGGCGGGGCTGTTGGAGAGTCATGGCGACGAGGAAGAGCTTGACCTGCTTCTGGTGCATCGCGCGCCATTGGTGGCCGCATGATCGACATCCTCCTGAATATCGAAGAGCAGGAGGCACTTGCCGAATGCTCGCTGGAGGCCCGCAGTTTGTACGTGCTGGGCCTGCGCTCTCGTATGGACATTAGCAGCGGCATGGTGGGAACCCGCAGCGCCGTGTCCTATTTCAGCCTTGCCACCGATATCCAGTACAAGCCGCCGCTGGGTTCAAAGCGTCCAGGGTTCTTCCCGAATCTTCGCCAGATGCGTTCTTTGCTAGATGAGTTGGAACGCGCGGGGCTGGCCAAGCGCTATTCCCTTGTCACGAAGGACGAAAAGAAGCTCGCTGTTTTGCTATGCCTGGCAACTCGCGCACAACCACGTCCTCTGGATGACCGTCAGATGAGCGTCACTCATGACCGTCAGCAGCAAAGTGGCGTGGGATATGGGTTTCAGGGTAGTGACCGTCACGCGCCGCCAGGCGATGAGCGTCAGATATCTGAAGTTCAGAGTACTTCTATTACACATTCATCTTCATCAACTACTGCAGTGAAGGAAAACGGCAGCAAAGACGAAGACGAAAGCGTAATGCCTGATTGCCCTCAGAAGCCAACGCAGTGGATTCGGGTGATGAATTCGCTGGGCTTCAAGGACAGCGCGCTGTCGGCAGGTGCGCTGCCCATTTACGACCGGTGGATCAAAAGCGGTATGCAGGTAAAACAGGTGCAGGCGGCCGCTGCAGTGGCGGCGAAGCATGGCGGTCGGTCGGTGCAGTACGTCGAAAAGGTCTTGCTGCAGGCGCAGCAGCAAAGTCGCAAGCTCGACGGTGCTGCCTTCGAAGAAACACCCGGCAAGCCGTGGTTCCTGTCCGGTGCGGGCATCGAACAGCGGGGTGTCCAGCACGGCATCACCAAACTGGACGATGAGAACGCGCACGAATACAACATGCGGGTTTTCCGGGCAGCGCAGCTGAGTGAAGCTGAAATGCGCCTGGCGCTGCGTGACTCGCCTTTTCAAGGGAGGTAGGCGAAATGGCAAAACGTAATCCCTGGCTGCGCCCGGCTGGCGCCGATGGTCTGATTCCGGTGGTGGTGCTGTGGAATCACTTTGCCAGCCTGTACGGCAACGCGTGGCGCGAGCTGTTCGCCGAAGAGGCCGCCAAGGTGGCGTGGTACGAAGAAGCCGCCGAGCTCTTCTACGGGCGTGGCATCCGCTGGAACATGGTCAAGACCGCGCTGGCGGCATTGCGCAACGAAGTCCGCGCGGGTTCGCAGCCTTTGGGCCTAGCTGAATTTGCTGACCGCTGTTTGCCGGTGTTCGATTTTGAGGGCGCTTTTTATGAGGCACAGCGCCAGTCCGTCAAGGTGGCTTATGGCACGGCTGTGTGGTCGCATCCGGCCATTTACTGGGCGGCCTATGACCTCGGGTTTACAAGGGTGTACGCAACAAAATGGTCGCGCTTGAAGGGAGAATGGGTGCGGGTATTAAGTGACCGGCTGCAGGGCGCGTGCCCGGCAATCCCGGATAAAAAGGAGGAACCAGTGTACCGGCGCGGCGATGCTGGTGTGGCAATTGCAGCAGTAAACGATTTACGCAAAATGCTTGCAGCAGCAGGCGCGTAGTTCGATAAAACAAAGCCTGGCAATGACCGGGCTAAGAGGCCCTCTGGTGAAAAAAGTTGTTGGGGGCGCAATGAAAGACGCATTAGAACTGTTGGAAAACTGGGCTTTGTTTGTGGGTGGGCGAGTTACGAATGGCTTCAAGGGCATCAGCCTCTATCTGACGCCGGAAGAGAAGGCAGCGATGGGGCCGACGTGCCGGGAAAGCCGCTGCAGTGAGGCCGATGCAATGCGGGCCGAAGCGATTATCGCCACGTTGCGCCAGAGTGATCTGTTTCGTTCGTTTGCGGTGCTGCTCGAGAAGCACTTCATGTATCGAGCCAACCCTAGCGGAACGTCTCGCAAGCTGGGGCTGAACATCAACGATTACGATGCCCATGTGGCGAAAGCGGTGCAAATTTTTTCGGAACGCTGGGCCATGCTGGAAGCGGTTCCGACCAAAGCGATCCGCACATGCAACTTGAACAACCTGTTGACAGCAAAAAAATCCGCAACTAACCTTGTTGCTACAACTTGATACCGCTTCGGCGCGCGACTACCCGTGGAAGGGTGGTTTTGCACGTCTAAAGCAACCGAAAGCCTCGCAGCGAAAGCTCCGGGGCTTTTTCGTTTTCAGCCAACTTGTTGCCAGGCCCCGGTGCATTTGCACGCGGGGCTTTTTGTTGTCCGTCGTATGCATTGGCCAGCGTGCTGAGCACCTCGCAGACCCGCCTTGACTGGAACGTTCGGCGAGGCCCGCACGCTGCCCAATGCGTACACCCAATTCTCCGTGGATGGCAGCTTGACCGCTTCGGCGGTCTTTTTTATTCGAGGTGCCGATGTTCAAGCTTGATTTCACCGGCACCAAACTGACGCAAGACAAGCTCGCACGGCTGGCGCAAACGCAGTTGCCGTTCGCCGCGGCGAAAGCGCTGACTGAGACCGCCGGCAAAGTACGCATCAATGATCGCAGCGTGATGCGCCAGCGCTTCGACCGGCCTACCAACTGGACGTTGAATAGTCTATTCATCAAGCCAGCGACCAAGGCGCGGCAGGAAGCGCGGGTCTGGATCAAGGACGATGCCGCCAAGTCCACCGCGCCAGCGCAATGGATGACGGCCGAAGTGTATGGCGGCGAGCGCAAGCGCAAGCGTAGCGAGGTCGCCCTGGCGCGGATCGGCTATTTGCGTTCCGGCCAGTTTCTGCTGCCAGCCGCAGGCGTTCCCAAAGATGCGTTCGGGAACGTGCGCGGCTCGTACATGGTGAAAGTCCTGTCGGCGCTCAGCGCGTTCGGCGAAACGGGCTACACGGCAAACCGTACCCGCAGCCGGCGCAGCCAGTCGAAGGCGCGCGGCTTCGATATCTTCTTTGGCAAGATCGATGGCACGACCGGCATCTGGCAGCGCATCAAGTCCGCGCACGGCGAGGGCATCAAGCCGTTGTTCTTCGTGAGCGACTCGGCGCCCAAGTACAAGGTGCGCATCCCGTTCGAGGCGATCGCACAGAACACCTCGAAGGCATACCTGCCCGGCGCGTTCGACCGGGCGTTAAAGTCGGCGGTGCTGTCGATGCGGTGAAGCTGACAGCGGCCCGGCCAGACGCCAGGCACGTGTCAGGAAGGCGGCCCCGGCGGGCCAACCTGTAAGGGTCGCGGGTCCTTCCGGCACCCTAAGCCATGCGGGTAATTCGACCCCCGTCGCCGCGCCAGGCGCAGCGCTCAAACATTACTGAAATTTCAGTCACTGAAAAGGTGCCAAGGCACTGAAAACGATAGGTTTTTCCAATGGGTCAACTGGTCAGCAAATCCGGATTCGCGCGGATGAATGGCTGGGTGCCCAGCTATGTGAGTCAACTGAACAAGGAAGGCCGCCTCGTACTCGACGCCTCAGGCAAAAAGGTGGATGTCGAGGCGACCATGGCGCTGCTCGGCAAGACCGCCGACCCGGCGCGCTCTGGTGTTGGCGACCGTCATGCCCGCGAACGGGTCGAGCGCAACATCATGCCGGCCGCGATTCTGGCCGCCGCAGCGGAAGAGGCTGCAGACACTGACGGCGGCGATCTGCCCACCGACGGTTACGACTTCCAGGCGGCGCGGGCGAAAAAGGAAACCCACCTCGCCGGCATTGCCGAGCTGGAAGAACGCAAGCAACTGCGGCAACTGGTGGAGCTGAGCAAGGTGCAGCTCGCGCTGACCGATAACGCGGCGGCCATGCGGGCCGCGCTGGAACGCCTTCCAGACCGGATTGCGCCGGTGCTGGCTGCCGAGTCGGACCCGCGCCGCATTTATCAACTACTGGATGACGAAATCGGGCTGGTGCTGGATGAGCTGGCGAAAATCGCCGAGCGCCTGCCGGCCCGGCTCTTTGGAACCCGCTGATGCAGCTGAACGACATGCCCGATGGCTACAGCGCCGTGTGTTCGGCGTGGGCTGCTGGTATACGCCGCCCACCGCGCATGACGGTCAGCGAATGGGCCGACGGAAACCGCCAGCTCACGTCGAGCGAGACGAGCGAGCCAGGCCAGTGGCGGACAGATCGCCTGCCGTTCCTGCGCGAGATCATGGATGCCGCGTCGCCATGGTCCGATGCCGAGCGCATCGTTTTCGTAAAGTCCACACAGGTAGGCGGCACCGAATGCCTGATCAACTGGATCGGCGCCGTGATGGATCATTACGGCGGCCCGATGCTGGTGGTCGAACCCACTATCGAAGTGGCTGAGCTGTTCAGCCAGCAACGCCTGTCCAACATGCTGGCGGCGACGACCTCGCTGGCCGACAAGTTTGCCCGGCAGTCGCGCGACTCCAAAAACAAGGCGCTGCTTAAGGAATTTCCGGGCGGCATTCTCCGCCTGGCCGGTGGCAACTCCGCCGCAAGCTTGCGCTCGATGCCCGTTAAAAATCTCGGGCTTGATGAAGTGGACGCCTACCCGGATGACCTGGACGGCGAGGGCGACCCCGTCGGCTTGGCGGAAGAGCGCACCAACAACTTCCCGCGGCGCAAGGTGATGCTGGTCAGCACGCCCACGATCAAGGGTGCCAGCCGCATCGAGACCGAATGGGAGCAAAGCGACAAGCGCCGCTACTACCTACCGTGCCCCCACTGTGGCGAACGCCAGCATTTGAAATGGCCCAACCTGCAATGGAACGTGGCGGACAATGGCGACGTTAGCCGGGCCTGGTATGTCTGCGAGCACAACGGATGCGTGATCGAGGAGCATAACAAGACGGCCATGCTGGCCGCCGGTGAGTGGGTGGCCGAATGTCCGGGCCGCAAGACCCGTGGCTATCACATTAACAGCCTGTATAGCCCGTTGGGCTTGGGGCGCACTTGGGCCGATCGCGCGCAACAGTGGCTGGAAGCCCAAGGCGACAAGGTCAAGCTCAAACGGTTTATCAATACCTGCCTCGGCGAAGTCTGGGAGGACAAGGCCGGGGTCATGAAGGCCGACGCGCTGATGGCCCGTGCCGAGCCCTTCAAGATCCGGACCGTGCCGGTGGGCTGTCTGGTGTTGACGCTGGGCGTGGATACCCAACCGGACCGCCTCGAGTGCCAGTTGTTGGGCTGGGGGCGGGGCGAGGTTTGCTGGGTGCTGGATCACTACGTGATCCACGGCAGCCCTACGCTGGACGAAACGTGGGCAAAGCTCACCGAGTACCGGCGCCGCCCGTTGCGCAATCAGTTTGGTATTGATATGCGTGTCATGGCCACCGCCATCGATAGCGGGGGCGCCAACACGCACGATGTCTATAACTACGTGCGCACCTGGCAACACGAACGCGTCATTGCCATCAAGGGCGCAAGCACGGCAAACCGCGCTGTATTGGGCAAGCCATCCCTGCAGGATGTGGACTGGCGCGGCCAGACTCATAAGGAAGGCGTGCAGCTCTGGCTGGTTGGCACAGATACCGCGAAGAACGCTCTGTTTGGCCGCATCGATGCGGATGGCAAGGCAGAAATCGTGCATCGCAAGGTCCGGTTCTCTGCAGACTTGACGCTGGACTATTACGAACAACTCACCGCCGAAGTGTTTGACCCCGAAAAGAACCGCTGGGTGAAGCGCAAAGGCAAGCGTAACGAAGCGCTGGATACCTGGGTGTATGGCTACGCAGCCGCCCAGCATCCGGACATTCGGGTGCATGCGGCACGCGAGGTGGAGTGGCAACAGCTGGAAAACATGTTGCAGCCACGCGTACATGACATGTTCAGCGCGCCAGCGCCGCAGGCGGTCGAAACTGACCCGGCAGTGCCTGCGCCACGACCGGCACCTGACACTATTGAATCAATCCCTGACCCCGCATCGGCGGGGTCTTCTGTTTCTGGCGAGGCCGACTGGCTGGGCCGGGACGATAACTGGCTGGAGTGAGTGATGCCCGAGATTGAAATGACCGAAACGGAATTGGTCGCTGGCTTGACCGAGTGGCATCGCCGCTGGGTCGAGGAGCCGGACCGCTTCCGGTCCGAAAGCGAGATGTTTGCAGAAGAATCGGCCACGTATGGCGCGCGGGCCGCGCCCTATCTGCTCGGTATTCTGCAGGAACTGCGCGAGGCCGCCTGATGGCATTTACCCAAGCCCAGCTTGATGCGATTGACGAAGCCATCGCCACCGGCGAACTGGAAGTCGAGTACGACGGCCGGCGCGTCAAATACCGCTCAATCAACGAGCTGCTGACCGCGCGTTCGCATATCGCCGACCAGCTCGCACGTGCGGCTAACACGTTTTCAACCCATTCCGTGCTTGCGGAATTTAGCCGGGATTAATCATGTGGCTCGATAACCTGATCGGCTGGGTGGCGCCAGAGCGTGGCCTCGCCCGACACCAGGCGCGGCAGGCCTGGCTGGAAGTGCGCGGCTATGAAGCGGCCAAGCGCGGTCGTGGCACGGCCAACTGGAACACCACCGGTGCCAGCGCCAATGCGGATATCTCGCGCGATCTGCCCTGGCTCCGCCAGCGCTCGCGCGATCTGGCGCAAAACAATGGTTATGCGGTCAGCCTTTTTGACAAGTTCGTGGCGCACGCGATCGGTACCGGCGTGATCGCCAAATGGTCGGATGATGCCACGCAGGCGCTCTGGAAAGAGTGGGTGCCGTTGGCCGATGCCGATGGCCAGCTCGATTTCTACGGCCTGGAAGCGCTGGCCACGCGCACGGTCGAAGAGTCGGGCGAATGCATCGTGCGCCTTCGTACGCGGCTGCCGGAGGATGGCTTGCCGGTGCCGCTGCAGATCCAGCTACTCGAACCTGATTATCTGGACCACCTCAAGACCGAAGATTTGCCGAATGGTGGCTACATCATCAACGGCGTGGAGTTCAGCCCGATCGGCAAGGTAGTCGCCTACTGGTTGTTCGACCGCCACCCCGGCGAAGTGGGGCAGCTGTTCCGCCCGCTGGAAAGTCACCGCGTCGACGCGGCTGACGTGCTGCTGATCTATCGCAAGACCCGGCCGGGCCAGGTGCGCGGCGTGCCGCGGCTGGCACCAGTCATCAAAAAGCTGCGTGATCTGGACGATTACGAAGAAGCCGAGCTGATGCGCAAGAAAATCGAAGCGTGCTTCGCGGCCTTTGTAACCACGTCCGATCAGTCCCGCACGCTCGGCCAGGCCTCGGCGTCGTCGGCTGGCCCGCCGCGCACCAAGCTGTCGCCCGGCACGATCGAGCGGCTGAAGCCCGGTGAAACGGTGGATTTCGCCAATCCCAGCGCAAACAACGATGGCGACTTTACTCGCCGCCAGCAACGCGTTGCCGCCGCCGGCGCCGGTGGAACCTATGAACAGATGACAGGCGACCTCAGCCAGGTCAATTACAGCAGCGGCCGGATCGGCCTGATTGATTTTCGGGCGCAGACCGAGCAATTCCGCTGGCTGATCTTTGTGCCGATGTTCCTGACCCCGATTGCAGCCCGCTGGCTGATGCTGGCCAAGCTGTCCGGCAAGGCGAAGAAGGCCACGGTCGAGTGGATCGCCCCGCGCTGGGAATACATCGACCCGGTGAAAGATGCCAAGGGCGACATGATCCTGGCAGCCGCGGGCATCAAGACCCAATCGGATCTCTGGCACGAACGCGGTTATGACCGCGAAGAACAGCTGCGCAAGCTCAAGCAAGACCGTGAGGACCTGACCTCTGCAGGGGTGACCATCATCTACGACAGCGAAACGGTCGTCGAACCCAATATTGAACCCATAAGCCCCGCCTAGAGCGGGGCTTTCTGTTTCTGGAGCCGCAATGCCCATTCCGAACAGCCTGCCGCTGCAAAGCCGGGCCATGCCGGTCAGCAGCGTCAACGTTGAAGACCGCACCATCGAGCTGGTCTGGACCACCGGCGCCGCGGTGCGTCGCTACGACTGGTGGCAGGACCGCTATTACGACGAAGTGCTGTCGCTTGACCCGGCCGCCGTCGACCTGACCCGACTCAACGCCGGCGCGCCGTTGCTCAACAGCCATGACAGTTCCGACCTGGCCAGCCAGATCGGGGTGGTCGAGCGCGCCTGGCTGGATGGCGAAGAGGGCCGTGCCATCGTGCGTTTTTCCGCCCGCGAGGATGTCGAGCCGATCTGGCAGGACGTGGTGGCCGGGATTATCCGCAATGTCTCGGTCGGCTACGTGGCGCGTACCTATCAGGTCGAGGAGCGCCAGGGTCTGGTGCCGGTCTACACCGCGACCGACTGGGAACCCTATGAATTGTCCATGGTGCCCATTCCGGCCGATGCCGGCGCGGGCACGCGTGGTCAGCCCACCCCCAACGGTCAGCGCAGCTGGCCGTGCAATTTCATCACCTCGGCAGATGCCGAACCCACAACCCGTAACGAGGAACCGATGCCTGCTCCCGTAAATACTCCGGCGGCCGATGATGCTGCCACCCGCGCCGCGGCCGATGCCGCTGTTCAGGCTGAACGCCAGCGTGCTGCGGATATTCGCAGCGCGGTGCGCTCGGTCGGTCTGGCCGACACCGTTGCCGATGACTTCGTGCAGCGCGGCCTCAGCGTCGAAGCCGTCAACGCTGAATTGATTCGCCAGCTCGCTGCGCGTTCGAATGAAACCACCACCCGCAGTCAGACGCCGCACGTCGTGGCCGGCGCGTCCGAACAACATCAACGCCGCGAGGCGATCGCAGCAGCCGTCATGCACCGCGCGGGCAATCTGGTGCAGTTGCCCGAAAACGCCCGCGAATTCCGCGGCCTGAGTCTGCCTGAGCTGGCGCGTTACGCGCTGGAAAAGGAAGGCGTCGATGTGCGTGGCCTTTCGCGACCGGAAGTCGTCCAGCGCTCGCTGCTGGGTACCTCCGATTTCGCGGTGGCCCTGAGCAACGTCGTTAATCGCACGCTGCGTCAGCAATACGAAATTGCCCCGCGTAGTTTCACGCGCTGGGCACGCAAGGGCACGTTATCCGATTTTCGTCCGGCCACCCGGGTGCAGATTTCCGGTGCCGGTGTGCTGGAAAAGGTCAACGAAAGCGGCGAAATCAAGCGCGGCCAGCTCAACGATTCGGGCGAGCAGATCTACCTCGACAACTACGGCAAAATCATTGGCATCACCCGCAAGGCCATCATCAACGATGACATGGACATCTTCGGCCGCGTGCCGGCGATCTTCGCCCAGGGCGCGGCGGCGATGGAATCGGCACTGGTGTATGGCGTGTTGACCGGTAATCCGGCCATGGCCGATGGCACCACCTTGTTTCACGCCAGCCACGGCAACGTGGCCGCAGCGGGCGCGGCGATCAGCGTGGCCACCATCGGTGCGGGTCGCGCCGCCATGCGTGTGCAGCAAGAGCCGTCCAGCAAACAGCCGCTGAACCTTCAGCCGGGCTTTTTGCTGGTACCGGCCGCGCTCGAGACTACGGCGCAGCAATTCATCAGCCAGAACTACCTGGCGGCCAAGCAAACGGACTTCAACCCGTTCGCGGGTTCGCTGGAACTGATTGTCGAGGCTCGGCTGGATGCCGCCTCGGCCGCCGCCTGGTATCTGATGGCCAGCAATGCCGCTGTCGATACCATCGAATACGCATATCTCGACGGTGCCGAAGGCCTGCAGACCGCGACGCGCGATGCGTTCTCGTCGGGCAGTGACTTCGACGGCATTGAGGTCAAGGCCTGGGAAGACTTCGGCGTCAAGGCGATCGACTATCGCGGCGTCTATAAGAACGCGGGCCAGTAACACCAGCAATGCAGCGTCAGACAGCTCGCTTCGGCGGGCTGTTTTCGTTTCAGCAACTCAGGAAAACCCACATGAAAAATTACGTTCAAGCCGGCGTCGTCGTGACGCTGATCGCGCCGAGCGCGCTGAATTCCGGCGACGGCGTTCTGGTCGGCAGCATTTTCGGCGTGGCCACTAACGCCGCCGCCAATGGCGCGCCGGTTGAAGTGCGCCGCGAAGGCGTGGTCGACCTCGCCGCGCTTAATACCGACGTCGCCGCCCAAGGCGCCAAAGCGTACTGGGATGCGACTAACAAACGCGTCACCATCACTGCGACCAACAACACGCTGATTGGCGCATTCCTGAACGCGAAGGCCAACGGCGACGTCACTGGCCGCGTGGTACTCGACGCCACGGTGCGCTAATGGCGTTCGACCCGCGACGCTTGATGCGGGCCGCAGCGCGGATCGGCTTTACCGCACGCGCAACCATTGGTAGTGGGCCGGAATTCGACGCGATGTTTCATCGCAAAGGCAAGGTGGCGAAGGTGGAAGGATTCGACGTCGACGATGCCACGCCGGTGCTGGAATGCAACAACGCCGATCTTCCGCCGGACCCGTATGACGAGACGGTGCTGGTAATCGACCAGGGCGAGCAGAGTAGCTGGCTGGTCATCGGTGTAGATCCGGACAGTTACGGCTTCACGTATCTCCGTCTGAGGAAGCTTTGATGGCACACATGCTCACGCAAATGCGCCAGACCATGGTGCAGATCCTGCGCGACGCGGGCACGGCAGCGGGCGCAAATGTCTGGGGCAACCGGGCGCGCCGCTTTAATGAAGGCAAGTTGCCCGCGGTGCATGTCGGCACCCTCGGCCGCAAGTCGGCTGACGTCAGTGACATTCCCGAATTCCGCCACCACGTGCAGTTTGCGGTGGCGGTGGTGGTGAAGTCGGACGAAACCGCCGATGACCAGGCCGAAGCGCTGTTGCAGCAGGTCGAGCGCGCGCTGTTCCAGAACCCCACCCTCAATGGACTGTCCACGATTCCCCTGCGACCGGAAGAGCTGCAGGTGGGCATGGACGGCGAAGGCGAGCGCGTGGTGGCCGTATATGCCCAGACGTGGATTGCCACCTATGACGAAGCGCCGTTCGATGATGCCGACGTTACCGAAGATGCAACCGCGCCGCGCTTCGGGCAGTTCCAACGCTTGCACGGCGATCTGGACAGCGAGCCGTTCGAGTCGCCGGCAGTACATGCGAAGTGGCTGCAGGGCGATTACTCCACCAGCAAGCCCGTCGCACAGATTGATTTCAACCCACAGGGAACCCCATGAACCTGTTCCTCAAACCGCGCGATCCGCGCGAGGGCGAACCGCCCATGACGGTGCTGTTTCCCGACGGCCACGCCGCGCTCAAGGCTGACGGCCAGCCGGTCGAAATGGACCCGTACTGGTATCGGCGCATCGCCGATGGTGACGTGCTGGTGGTCGATCCGCCGCCTGGCGACGCGCCGGCGAAATCCAAGTAACCCGACAGACCCCGCCGCGTGCGGGGTTCTGTTTTTCTGGAGGCTTGAATGCCTGAGAACATCAGCTTTAACAGCATCCCGGTCGACATCCGCACGGCGGGCCAGTGGATCGAGATTGACCAGAGCCATGCCGTGCACGGTCTGCCGGCGCAAGACCGCAAATTGCTCGTCATCGGCCAGCGCCTGCCTGCGGGCACCGTTCAGGCGGGCGTGCCGACCCTGATCACCACGGCCGACCAGGCTGCCGGTTATTTTGGCCGCGGTTCAATCATCCATCGTTGCATCGCCATGGCGCGCGCTGCCAACGACAACACGCCGATGTATGCGATTGCGCTGGACGATCTGGCGGCTGGTGTTGCCGCCACCGGCACGCTGACCATCACCGGCAGCGTGACCGCCAACGGCATCCTGGCACTGTATATCGCCGGCCAGCGCCTGCAGGTCAGCGTGTTGACGGCGGATGCCGCGACCGCTGTGGCCACCAAGGTCGTTGCGGCGGTGACTGCAGCAGCCGATTTGCCCGTCACGGCCGCAGCCGCTGCTGGCGTCGTCACCTTCACCGCCAAGAACAAGGGCCTGCTGGGCAACAGCATCGATCTGCGCCTGAATTACTACAGTGACGATCTGCTTCCTACGGGTGTAACGGCCGTGCTGGTGCCGATGGCCAGCGGCGCGGGCAACCCCGATGTCACTGCCGCTGTCACTGCCATTGGCGACGACCAGTATTCGTCGATCATCTGCCCGTTCACCGACACGGCGAATCTGCAGGTGCTTGAGGCGATGCTCGACACCAAGTGGGGCCCGATGCAGCAAAAGACGGGCCACGTTTTCAACGCGATGGTGGCCACGCAGGCCGCGCTGACCAGCTTCGGCGTCACGCGTAACAGTCCGCATGTTTCGACGCCGGGCCTGTACGACACGCCGACGCCGCCGTGGGAACTGGCTGCGGTGCTGGCTGCAGTATGCGAAGCCTCTGGCGCCATTGATCCGGCGCGGCCGTTCCAGACGCTGTCGCTGCCAGGCGTGCTGGCGCCGCCGCTGAAATCGCGCTTCATGCGCACCGATCGCGACCTGCTTCTGCGCTCCGGCATCAGCACGATGGTGATCGGCAACGATGGCACGGTCACCATCGAGCGTGTGGTCACCAACTACCAGAAAAACGCCTATGGCGTGGCCGATACCAGTCTGCTCGACCTCGAATCGAAGTGGACCGTGGATTACATCCGCTACGCCGTGCGCGCGCGTCTGGCGCTGCGCTTTCCACGGCACAAGCTGGCCAACGACGGCACCAACTACGCGCCGGGGCAGGCCATCGTGACGCCGTCAATCATTCGCGCGGAGCTGCTGGCTTTGTTCCGCGAGCTTGAGGCGGCGGGTCTGGTCGAGAACTTCGACCAGTTCAAAGCCGATCTGGTGGTGGTGCGTAGCAATAGCGACCCGAACCGCATCAATGCGGTGATCCCGCCGGACATCGTCAACCAGTTCCGCATCTTCGCCGCCGCCGTGCAATACCTGCTGTAACGCGGCGAAAAGCAAACCCCGAAAGGCCGGCCACGTCCTGGCCTTTTTTCGTATCAGGAGAGAATCCGCATGACGCAATTTGCCGGGCGCGTGTTTATCAGCATCAATGGCTCGCGCCAGCGCTCCAAATCGGGCGCGAAACTGAATGTGGGCGGCGTTGAACGCACCGCGGTCGAAACCGATGTCGGCGTGGTGGGTTACACCGAAAAAACGAAGGCACCCACTGTCGAATTCACCATCGTGATGGGCAAGGATACCGATCTGGTCACGCTGGCTTCGCTGGTCGATAGCACGGTGGTCTTTGAGACCGACATCGGAGTCAGCTATGTGGTGAAGGATGGCTTCATCACCGATCCGCCTGATTTTACGGGTGGTGACGGCGAAATCGGCATCAAGATGTCCGGCACCCGCGTGGAGAAACTGTAATGGGTCAGAACACTTTTCCGATCGTGATCGACCTGCAAAAGCCGGTGACACTGGGCGAGGCGCTGATCACGCGGCTGGAGCTGCAGGAACCCACCGCCGGCGACTACCGCAAAGTGCGCGACCCCGGCCGCATGCTCGATGCCGCGCTGGATCTGGCGGCCGAAATGAGTTCGGTGCCGGCTGCCGCGCTCGACAAACTGGGTGCCGCTGACTTCCAGCAGCTGGTGAGCAAGGTGAACCCTTTTTTGTTCTGGTTCGGCTGATCGCGGAGCGCGTGAGCTGGGACGATCTCTTTGGCGATCTGGTGATCGGCGGCGGGATCGCGCCCAGCGAGGTCAGCCGCATGCCGCTGGACGAGTTCCTGATGTATCACCGGCAGGTGATGAGGCTGAAGGGTGGGCCTGCTCGCCATGATTAGCAGGCAACAGCGCTCAACTGCGAAAGAAGGCCCGCAATGCAGCAACGGCCGCCATCATCAGTGCGAGCAGGCACCCGGCTATGCCAAACGCCGTAAAGGTCTGGCCCGCCGTAAAGCCGCCGATCCACGCAAAAAGGATCATCGGGACGGCAAAGCAGGCGATGACCCCAAGGGCCACGATTAACAAAATCCGGGAATTCGACATATGGCTTCACCCATTACCACCATCATGGTGGCGCTTACGCTGAAGGACCAGTTTAGCGCGGCGCTCGGCAATTCCGGAAATTCGGTCGACAAGTTCGAGACAAAGCTGAAGGGGCTGAAAGGCACCGTCGGCGCGGTCGGCCGGGGCATGAATGGCCTCGGCGGCGAAATGGAAAAGTGGGGTCGGCGTACCACACTGGCAGTTGGAGGCGGCATGGTGCTGGGCCTCAAGGACGCAGCTGAACAGGCCATTGACGTTGAGCACGAGCTGGCCAACATCGCCAACACAGCGGGCGTGGGCCAGATGAAGTTCAAGTCCACCATGGCCGAATGGAAAACCGGCCTGATCAGTACATCGAAAGCCACCAACCAGACGCAGGCCGATCTGCTGCGCGGCTTTGGCGCACTGGTGTCGAAGGGGCTTGATCCCCGCGTGGCCATGACCATGACGCGCTCCATCGGCCACGCGGCCACCGCCACCGGCGCGGATGTGGAAGAGCTGGGCCGCTCAATCTATTCGGTCTACGACAACCTGAAAGTGCCGGTGGGCGATGTTGATCGCGCGCTCGAAATGATGGCATCGGCCGGTAATGAAGGCGCGTTCGAGTTGCGGGATATGGCGCTGTATTTTCCGCAGCTCACCGCATCGGCAGCACAGCTCGGTGTGAAGGGCACGAAAGGCGTGGCCAGCCTCGGCGCCGCGCTACAGATTGCATTGAAAGGCGCGGGTGACCCGGCTGAAGCCGCTAACAACCTGAAAAACTTTCTGGCCAAGCTGTCGGCGCCGGAAACGGCCAAGGCCTTCAAGAAATTTGGCGTCAATTACAGCGCCGAGATGAAAAAGGCCATCGCCAGCGGTGATCCGGTGATGTATTTCGCGCAGCTCACGCAGAAGGTGACCAAGGGCGACCGTATGAAGCTGGGGCAGTTGTTCAGCGATATGCAGGTACAAAACTTCCTGGCGCCGATGCTGGCCAACATGCAGGAATACCAGCGCATCCGTAATCAGGCTTCGAACTCGAAAGGACTGCTGAAACAGGAAGAGGTCAATATGATGACCACCGCGAGCGAGCAGCTGAAGCGGATGGATATCAATATGCAGGCCACCCTGCAGAGCAGTAGCTTGCTGGGCGTATCGGTCGACACGTTGACCGAAAAGCTGTCGAAGCTGAGCGACGATGGTCTGGGCAAGATCGAGATTGGCGCGGCTGTGCTGGGCGTTGCGGGCAGTGCCTGGGGTACTGGCAAGGTCCTGAAGTGGGGCGCTGGCAAGCTTGCTGGCAAGAGCGCTGGTGGTCCGGCCGCCGAAAAAGTGAAAGAGACGCTGGGCAAGGTCGCGGGGGTGACGCCGGTCGAGGTCACGAACTGGCCAACCGGCTTCGGAAGTGGCGTTGGCGAGAACCCCGACGTGCCGGACGCAGCAAAGGATGCGGCCGGTTCGCTCTGGCAGCAATTCAAGGCGCTGGGCAAAACCAATCTTAAGTGGATTCCTGCCATGGGCGCAGGCGCGGTAGCGACGTCTGCCGCTGCGGTTGCCGGCGCGGGTGCTGCCGGCTACGCCGGCGGAACCATGCTGTACAAACACGCCATCGAGGGCACGACGTTTTCGGATGACATCGGCGAGGGCGTAGCCCGGTTTCTGGCCACGTTCGGTAACAAGGAAGCCCGGCAGACCCTGAATGTTATGGTGCCTGGGTCGGCACCGGCCGCCACACCGAGTGGCGCGGCGCCGTCGCAACCCGCGACCCTGGCGCCCGGCAGTCTCAACAACAAGGTGTCAGGCGTGATTGAAGTGAAGATCGAAATGCCGCAGGGCATCAACGCTTCGCGCATCACCGCGACGCAGCCTGCCGGACAAGGTCTGCAGATCAAAACGCCGCGTGTCGGTACTTATATGGGAGGCACGGGCTGATGGCATGGCGTGATGATTTGCAGGGTGGGTCATTTCGTGGCGTGCCCTTTTACACGCAGCATGCGGGCGGTAAGATCGGCCGCCGCGTGCAACTGGTCGAATACCCGCTTAAAGACACCCCCAACAGCGAAGATATGGGCCGCAAGGCGCGTAGCTTTTCGATTGAGGCGTTCGTGTTGGGTGCCGACTACATGTCGGCGCGCGATGCCCTGATCGACGCATTGGAGGCGCCGGGGCCCGGCGAACTGGTGCACCCCTACCGGGGCCGCCAGAGCGTCGTGGTGACCGACGCCTCGGTCGAAGAAAGCCCGGCCGAAGGCGGCATGGCCCGGTTCACCATCGAATTTAGCGAAGCGGGCGCAAACCTGTATCCGGCCAGTCGGGTCGATGCAGCTGCCCAGTTGCAGGCGGCCGTAGACGATGCAACGGACGCCGCGCAGGCCGACTTTTTGTCGTCGTGGTTGCCTGGCACCAGCGGCGCGGTGCTGCAGGACGCATTAGCCACCGCGCAGGTTGCATTTGACTGGGTGGACCAGCACCTGGGGCTGATTAACGACGCCCAGTCGATGCTCGACAATTTGATTGCGCCGGTCCAGTCATTGATCAGCCAGCCGCTGGCGCTGTATCAACGTCTGGTCGGGTCGCTTGAACGCATCAACGGCACGTTGACCACGCCGTTGACTGGGCTCTCGGCATTCAGCAATGTCCAACTGCCCAGTATCGCGCGACAGGCCGCCAGCAAGGTGCAGCCGCTGATGAGCGCCGCGTTGCCAGTGAGTTCGTCCGGTGTCAGCTCGGCCAGTAGCGGTCAGACGGCAACGGGCGGCACTTCGAGCCAGCAAACGGCAACGTCCCTCACCACCAACGCGCAGATCGCCGCCAACCAACAGGCAATGCAGACCGCCGTGCAGACGATCGCCGCGATTCAGGTGGCCGGCACGTTGCCTGATGTGCCCGTGATCGCTTCGGCCGATCTGGAGGCGGTGCGTGATGTGGTGCTGGCCGCGCTGGATGAGCTGGCCGAGGCCGCGTCGGATACCAGCTATCCGAAGCTGATCGCGCTCAAGGCGACAGTCATCAAGGCCGTGGCGGATCGCTTGCCAACGACGTTTGATTTGGTGTCTGTTGCCACTCAAGTTAGCGAACCATCGTTGGTCATAGCATGGCGCCAGAACGCCGCGCTTGATGCGGAGAGTGATCTGGTGGCGCGCAATAGCATCGAGCACCCGGGATTTGTGCCGGGCGGAAGTTCGCTTTCGCTGCTCTCTGGCACTTGAAGATCCACAAGTTGCGCGCTAGGTTGCGCTCTACGTACACAGAGGGGAGGCAAGATGCCGGAAACAACAAGCGGTCAATGGTGGGCGGCGTATGCCGTGCGGTATGCGCAAGGGACTATAGTCGGAGCGCTGCTTATCTACGCCGTTTTTCAATTCAATCCTGCGTTCTCCGCGTTGCTGTTCCTGCCCACGGATCCAGCAAGCTTTGGCTTCCCGCATCTTTTACTACTTGGCGTCTATGGCTTTGCGTTCACTTATATAGCTAGCTCGCCCATCGTCGTCATGCATTTAGCGAGGCAGTTTCTTGTTAGCTTTCGCAGCTTCACTTGGGTTATGGCTCTCGCGAGCGCTAGCGGCGTGTTGGTCACTGCAGCCGCTTCACGATTCGCATATGGCCCATCCGCTGCTGTCGGACTCTTTGCAATGTTTGTTCTCCCGCAATGGGGATTGGCCGTTTGCATTCTCGTCAAACAAAAGAACGTGATCATTTTTTATCGGGAGCTCGCAAAACAGCGGGGCAAGCAAAGAATGGGGGAATATCTCGATTCGTACCGTCATATGCGTGAACACGGAAGCGCATATTTGATTGTTGTGTTCCAGCTGGTGCTTACATTGCCGATCGCGGCAGTGGTATCTAGCCCGATGCTTTCCATGGACAAGGCGTTCACCCTCGGTGGCGGATTGGCAATTTGGGTCGCCCCAGCGACCATCGCGTGGTTCCTGGCAAACAAATTGGAAGCCGCACTGATACAACCTAAAAGATGATGGATAAACCCGCCCCGGCGGGTTTTTTTACGCCCATGACAAACGTAGAACTCAAGGTCGCTGGCCAGATTTACGGCGGCTGGACTGAACTCGCCTTTGAAACCGGCATCGAGCAGCTCGCTGGCTCGTTCACGCTGAACCTGACCGAACACTGGCCCGGGACCGAAGCGGGCCGGCCGGTCAAACCGGGCCAGTCCTGCGTGCTGCTCATTGATGGTGAGGCGTTGCTAACAGGCTGGATCGATGAGGTGGCGCCGCAGTTCGACGCCAACCAGCGATCGCTGACGGTGTCTGGCCGCGATAAAACGGCCGACCTGGTCGACTGCAGCGCCATCCATGGCTCAGGCCAGTGGAAGGGTGCCAGCCTGGCGCGGATCGCCCGCGACCTGTGCAAGCCTTTCGGCATCACCGTGGTGATCGACAAAGCGGTGCAGGCCAAAGCGGACAAAGTGTTTCCGACCTGGAATATCGAGGATGGCGAATCGGTCTTCGATTGCCTGGAGCGTGCCGCGCGCATGCGCACGGTGCTGTTGACCACACGTGGTGACGGCGCGCTGTTCATCTCGGCGCCCGGCTTCGAAAAAGCGCAGACCTCGCTGGTGGAGGGCCAGAACATCCTGGCGGCCGAGGGCACGTTCAGCTGGACCGAGCGCTACAGCGAATATCACATCAAGGGCCAGAGCCGCAAAAGTCACGACGACAAAGGCAAAAGCGCAGACGCCGTGATTTCCCGGTACCGGCCGCTGATCGTGCTGGCCGAAGACCAGGCCCAGGACGCCACCGCGCAGGAACGCGCCGATTGGGAAAAGACCGTGCGCGCTGGCCGTAGCAATCGCGCCACGGTCACCGTGCAGGGCTGGCGTCAGGGCGAAGGCCTGCCGCTGTGGCGGGCAAACCTGCGAGTGCCGCTGGTTTCCAATCTGCTGCGCGCCAATGGCGAGCTGCTGATCAACGCGGTGCGCTATCGCCTCTCGGACGTCGGTGCCCGCAGTGAACTGCAGCTGGCCGATCCGCGCGCCTTCGACCAGCTCGCCGGCATCAAGGTGACCAAGCTGGGCTCGCGCATGCGCGGCAAGAACGGCGAGCTGCGCAAGAAAAACGAATTGCCGGTCGGCCTGATCGCGCTCGATCAGAACGACATCAACAAAATTAACGACTGGGGGCAGAACTGATGCATGAAGCGCTACGCAAGCTGCGGCTGATGGTGGCCCGTGCCGTGGTCAACCTGGTCAATGACGCCAACGGCCTGCAGCTGCTGCAGGTCTCGGCCCTGGCCGACGAAACGCGCGATGGCGTCGAGCGCGCGCAGAACTACGGCTTGACCTCGGTGCCGTTGCCCGGCGCCACAGTGGTGATGGTGGCCGTCGCCGGCAGTCGCGACCACCTGATGGCCGTCGCGGTTGACGACCCTGCGGTGCGGCCACAGGGATTGCAGGCCGGCGAGGTGTGCATCTACACCGACGAAGGCGACCGCATCCACATGAAGCGCGGCAAGGTCATCGAGATCTCGACCAACACCCTGCGCATCAACGCCACCACCCAGATGGAAGTTAACGCGCCGAAGCTGCAGCTCAACGTGCCGGTAACCGCAAGCACGGGCGCAGTGCAGGCTGCGCTAGACGTTACGGATCACGCTGGCGCGGGCGGGTCGACCATGGCGGCCATGCGCACCACCTACAACGGCCATGGCCATGGTGGCGTGCAGAAGGGTGGCGACACCTCGGACGCGCCGAATCAGGTGATGTGATGGCAGATATCAAAGTGCTTTACGGCGGCTTTGATGCCGGCTGCGACATCGCCACCGCGCTGACAGGCCTGCAGATGGATACCGGTCTGGATACCGCAATCCTGATCAGCCTGCTGACTGACCGCCGCGCCGAAGATGCTGATGATTTTGAAGGTGATCCACGCGGCTGGTGGGGCGACGCCATCGCCGTGAACGATGACCGGCCGGTGCCGCTCGGCTCCCGGCTTTGGTTGCTGGCTCGCGAAAAGCAGCTGCCCGCGGTGATGCGCAAAGCGGAAGCCTACGCGCGCCAGGCGCTGCAGTGGCTGATCGATGACGGTATCGCCGCATCGGTGTCGGTGACCGCTTCCAGTCCGCAGCGCGGCTGGCTGTGGCTCGACATTCTGGTCGACAACACCCCTTATCAAATCAGGATGAATCAATGAGCTGGACACGCCCGACCCTGACCGAACTGGTGAACAGCCAGATTTCGGAAATCGAGGCACGCCTGCCCGGCGCCGAATCGCGCCTGCGTTCCTCGGTCCTGAACGTGCTGGCCCGCGTTGTCGCTGGCGGGTTGCACCTGTTTTATGGCTTTCTCGCCTGGATGGCGCGCCAATTGTTTGTAGATACGGCCGAAGCGGATTTCTTGAGCCGCCATGCCGCGATCTGGCTCAAAGACGGCCGCAAGGCGGCGACGCTGGCGACTGGCTTCGCGCGCTTTACCGGCGCAGCCGGCGTGAGTGTGCCGGCTGGTACGGCGCTTACCCGCTCTGACGCGGCCGAGTTTGTCACGACGGCAGCGGGCGTCATTGGCACCGGCGGTTATGTGGATATTGCGGTGGCGGCCACCGACGTGGGCAGCAGCGGCAACTGCGATGCCGGGTTGCAGTTTTCGATCACGACCCCGATCAGCAGTGTGGTGAGTACCGCCGTTGTCCAGTCGCCGGGTATTACCGGTGGCAATGACGTGGAAGCCGACGACGATCTGCGCGCGCGCGTGTTGTCGCGGATTCAGGATCCACCGCAGGGTGGCGCGACTGGGGACTACGTGAACTGGGCGCTGGAGGTGGCGGGCGTGACGCGCGCTTGGGAGCTGCCCGCTTATTTCGGCCTGGGCACGGTCGGGCTGCTGTTTGTGCGCGATACCGATGCTTCCATGATCCCGGATGCCACCGAGGTTGCGGCCGTGCAGACCTATGTCGACACCCTGCGCCCCGTGACCGCCGATTTGACCGTGCTGGCGCCGATTGCGCAGCCCGTTGCCTATCAAATCCGGCTGACGCCCGCGACGGCGGCGGTCAAGGCTGCTGTTGTGGCGGCGCTGCAGGATCTGCATGCACGCGAATCCGTGCCCGGCACCACGTTTCTGCGCAGTCATATCGATGACGCGATCAGCCAGGCAACAGGCGAGACCGACCACTTGCTGGTGAGCCCAGCCGCCGACGTGGTCAACGGGCCGATCCAGATGGCGACCTATGGGAGCGTCACATGGCTGTGACCAGCGAAGATTACCGGCAGCAGCTTTCCAGCCTGCTGCCGCTGGGCGTGGCGTGGTCGCGTAACCCTGATTCGGTGTTGCAGCAGCTACTGGCCGCCTTCGGTGCCGGATTTGCGGCGGTGCACGGTCGTGTCGACGACTTGCTGCGCGAGGTGTTTCCGCTTAACAGCCATGAGCTGCTGGACGATTACGAACGCGTGTGCGGCCTGCCTGATGAATGTACGGTGCAAGGCGCGCTGACGCTGGCCGAGCGCCAAGCCGCCGTGGCCACTCGGCTGGCATCCACTGGTGGCCAGAGCCGCGCGTATTTCATCGGCATTGCCGCAGCGGCCGGTTACTCCAACGCCACCATTACCGAATTCCGCGCCCGCCGTCATGGCCGCGCGCGCATGGGCGAACGCTACGCCGGTACCGACTGGCAATTTGTGTGGCAGTTCAACCTGCCGGTATCGCAGGTACTGCACCGACGATCCGGCCAGCCCATGGGCGAGCCGTACCAGGTATTCGGCAACGCCAGCTTCGAATGCACGATCAACAAACTCAAACCCGCCCATACGCGGGTTTTTTTTGCTTATGGCTAAGGAGTAAGCATGGATTATCCGAAGTCCGTCGCGGGCGTAGGTCTGCTTAACGGCAAGTTTACTGATGGCGATGCTGCCAGCGGCATCAAGGGCAGCCTTGATCCCGCCAGTTGGGCCAATGCGATCACCGATGAGCAACTGGCCATCATAGTTGCTGCCGGGCTGTCGCCCGATGAGACCAAGTCCAATCAGGTGCTGGCCGCACTGCAGGTCTTGTTTGCATCGCGCGCGTCGAGCGTCACCCGCAAGGATCTGGGCACAGTCGATCTGAACACCCTCACGGGCGACAGCTATACCGGCTTCTACGCCCAGGGCGCAAACGCGGGCGCGTCGCTCGCATTGAATTACCCGATTGCCGCCGCCGGCATGTTGACCGTGCTGTCGTATGGCTGGGTTACAACGCAGATGTACCAGCACTACAACAACGGCTCTGTTTATTACCGCAGTTGTTACAACGGCACCTGGTCGTCGTGGCAGCAAAGCGCAATGCTCTCCAGCCCCGCTTTCACGGGCTCGCCAACCGCGCCGACGCCTGCCTTGTTTGATAATTCGACCAGGCTAGTGACCACTGCATTCCTGCAGCGCGCTGGCTGGTTCACCGGCACCGTGACGCTGGTGACTGCCTCCAAAACATTAACGACCGCGGATGTGGGTTCGACGCAGGTCGGCTCTGCGACGGCGGCGGTCACGGTCACCTTGCCGCCCGCCGCGTCGATTCCGGCTGGCGCAAAAATCGAGTTCTGGAATTTCAGCACAGGGGTCATGACGATCAGTCGCGCCGGGTCTGACACGATTGCGGCCGGCTCCCAAAGCCTGACCTCCATCGCACTCAACATCGGCGATTCGTTGGTGCTGACAGGTACGGGGGGCGCTGCGCTTTACGCAACCGGGGGAACCGCGCAGCTCGCGTACGCCAACGCGTTCTCCGCATCGCGCGCGGCAAATGGCTACCAGAAGCTGCCCGGCGGCCTGATCCTGCAATGGGGCTCGATTGCCGACACGGCGGCGGGCACCACGCGGGACATGCCCTACAACATCAGCTTTCCGACAACGTGCGTTTGCCTCGAAATCACCCCTTGGCAGAACGCAGTCGGCTTGCCGTATTCGCATACGGGTCGCGGCACGACCCCCAATATCATGCGCACCGTCTCCGCGGGCGCATGGTCCTTCGACTGGTTCGCAATCGGATATTGAACATGGCCAAATTCCTTGTATTTGATAGCAACGGCGTGCTCAGCATGCGTCTGGATGATGCCGTTGATCCAAGAATTCCCGCTGACGCGATTGAGGTCGACGATGCGTTGTTCCAGCAGATCATGCAGGACACGAACGGTGTGTGGATGCGTGATGCTGGCGGCGCAATTATCAAAGTGCCGTACTCCGCACCGGCACCTGAGCAGAACCAGCCCAGCCGGAAATTCCTCGAATTTGACAGCAATGGCGTGCTTATCCAGCGTTTTGATGACGCCGTCGACCTGAGTATTCCCGCTGATGCGGTTGAGGTATCTGACGCGATTTTCGCGCGAACGCTTCAGGAATCCGACGGTTTGTGGACGCTGGATGCTAATGGCGGTGTCACCAAAGCGCCATTTCCGGCCGCGCTGCCGTCCGAGGAACGGCCCGGCAGGAAATTCATTCTGTTTGATGCCAGTGGCATGCTGGTCCAGCGATACGACGACGCGGTCCATGCAGACATTCCGGTTGAAGCGATTGAGGTGACGGAAGCGTTGTTCCAGCAAACTATTCAGCAAACGGATGGGCGCTGGACTCGCCTGGCCGATGGCAGCATCACCAAAGTGTCTTATCCACTTCCCACCGCCGAGCAGATCCAGTCCAGCAACAAGGTCGCCCGCGACCAACTGCTGGCCACGGCGGCATTGGCCATCGCGCCTTTGCAGGATGCGGTCGACCTTGACGAGAGCACGCTTGCAGAAGCCGCCGCGCTCAAGGCGTGGAAGCAATACAGGGTTGCGGTGAACCGCATCGATCTGACGCAGGCCAGCGTGACCTGGCCAGTCATGCCGGAGGGCGGGGCATGATCGAATTTTTGCTCTGGCCGATATTGCTGCCACTGGATGTGCTGATGACCCTGCTTGCCTATCTGCTGGCGCCGGTCCTGCCGTTATTTGCATCTGCCGCTGGGTGGTTGCCGCCCTGCCTGTCGTGGTTCCAGACGCCCGACAACCCGCTGGATGGTGACGCCGATTTCAGCGCGGCACACGCGGCCACGCCGCGTTATCGGCGCCGGGTGTTATGGCTCTGGCGCAATCCGGCGTATGGCTTTGCGTGGACGGTGCTGGCGGCACGCCTGGTCGATGGCGCGCCGTTCACCCTGGCGGGTGATCCGGCCGTGCAGGACCGTCCTGTGTTCAAAGCGGGCTGGATGTGGCTGCGTAGTGGCCGTTATTGGCACTGGTATCTGGTGTGGCCAAGCTTTCCAGGCAGATGCCTGCGTATCAATCTCGGTTGGAAACTGACTCCGGATGGCCACAACGCAAATGCGATGTTCGTGTGTTCAGCCAATCCGTTCATGCGCCGCGGCTGAAAAAGAAAGACCGCTGGCGGGCGGGCTCAACCCCCGCCAGCGGCGTCAAGGCAGTCCCCTCAGCGGGACCCATGCCCAACATGGCCCGTTTTTTTTCGGAATAGCAACCGGCGAGACAGGAGTCACCGTGCCGCACGAAAACAACCGGCCGACACTGGCCGAGGTCATGAACTCGCTGGAAGAGCTGAAAGCAAAAGTCGACGAGATTCGCAGCGGCTTTCCGGGTGGCGACCCCGGGGGCCACCGCGAGTATCACGACGCGCTGATCCGGCGCGAAGAAGAAAAGATCAAGCTGATTTCGGAAGTGCGTCTGCATATCGCCAAGGGCACCGCCTGGGCGTTTCTGGGCGGCAGCCTGATGCTTCTCTGGTTCGCGATGACCCATCTGCCAGAACTGATCGTGATGGCACGCAAATAGACCCGGCTCCGGCCGGGTTTTTTCATATCGAGAGGATTCCCATGAAAAAGACGTTTAACCGTTTCAAGTGGCGCGTGGCATTGGCGCTGGTGTTTACCGTGCTGGCTTTTGTGCTGTTCCAGCCCATCGCGCGCGCCACAGGCATTCCCGAAGTCGCCCGCGTGCTGCCTGCGCTAGCGGTGGTGTGCTGGCTCGAAATCTCGCTGCAGCTGATGCGCGCCACGTTTAATCCTGGCGTCGATTTTCAGCGGTTGGTGCGCGATGCCGCGCACTTCGGCGACGCCGCCAGCATGGCGTGGATGTACTGGTTGGGCCACCTCCTGCGTTTGGGAGCGCTGCTATGCATCGTTTACTTGGGCTGATCGTTGCGCTGATGGTGTGTGGCGTCGCGCTGGCGGCACCGCTGCCGGGCGATGCGCCAGCGCTGATCCCGCAGCTCAAGACCGAGCTGGCCAGCTACTGGCCCGGTGTTGAGCCGCGTGCATGGGTGCCAGCGCTGATCGAGCAGGAGAGCGGCTGGAAAACCCATGCGCAGCTGAAGACCAGCCGCGAGCTCGGCTGCGGTTTGGGCCAGTTTACGCAGGCGTACGACGCTGCTGGGCGTGTGCGCTTTGACGCGCTGGCCGAAGCGCGCGGGCAGGATCGCTCGCTGGCCAACTGGTCGTGGCGCGACTGCGCCCGGGCGGAATACCAGCTTCGCGCGGTGGTGCTGAAACTGCGCGTAAACGACCGCCAGTGCGCCCCGCTGATGGCAGACAACCGCAGCGCCAAAGCCTGCGCCGCGGCGATGTACAACGGCGGTGCCGGTTCCGTGGTCAAGCGGATCAGAGCGTGCCAGGCGCGATCAGGCTGCCAGCCCCGCGTCTGGTTCGGCCAGCTCGAACGGCAATGTCCGCAGGGCAGGGCAAAGGCAGCCGGATACGGCGAATCGTTCTGCGATATAAACAGCCGCTATCCGGCGCGGGTGGAAGCGCGCATGTGGCGTTACAGCGAGGTGATGCGATGACGAAGGTTCTGCCGTGGTGGGGGCGCTGGGCAGCACTCGGTTTGCTGGTGGTGGCTGTGGCCACCTTTTTTTACGTCCGTGGTGCGGACGCCAAGGACGCCGAGTGGTCGCTGCGCGACAGCCGCCGCATCGCCCTGGAAGCGACCGCAGTAGCGCGCCTCAGTGAGCAGCGCCGTCGGCAGGAAGCATCGATGGCTAGCGCCGTGGCGCTGATCGACAAACAACGTTATGAGGAACAACGCCGTGCCAATCAAGAAAACCAGCGTATGCAGCGCGCTCTTGCTGCTGGTGCTGTCCGCGTGCGCATCGCAGCCCGTTGTGATGCCGCAAGTGGCGTGTCCGCGCTTGCCAGCGCCGCCAGCGTGGATGATGGAGCGGCGACAGCCGAACTTGACCCAGCGATTGCATCAGACCTGGAAGGCATCGCAAATGATGGCGATTCAGCCATCTACCAATTAAGCGCACTGCAGGACTGGCTGGACCAAGTTGGCGGAATCTAGGTCGGACGCTTCTTTATGTCAAAATAGAACAATCGTTCTATTTGCCATGGAGAAGCGATGCAAGACATCCGTTGTCGTCAATGCGCCAAATTATTGGCGCGCGCCGTTTACACCTATCTCGAAATCAAATGCCCGCGTTGCCGGGTAATCAATTCATTGAAGGCCGAGAGCCTCGCACCGGAACGCCCTGAGCGTCTTAATCCGGAATCATGCAATGGCCACACCGATCATTCCCTGGCTAGGCGGCAAGCGCCGCCTGGCTGACAAGATACTTCCCCTCTTCCCGCCGCACGATTGCTATGTCGAGGCGTTTGCAGGCGGCGCCGCACTTTTTTTTATGCGGCCGATGCCTGCCAAATGCGAAGTCATCAACGATATCAATGGCGAACTGGTAAATCTTTACCGGGTGGTGCAATGGCACCTCGAGGAGTTCGTCCGCCAATTCAAGTGGGCTCTATCCAGCCGGCAGGTTTTTGCCTGGATGCAGGAGACACGGCCGGAAACACTGACTGACATCCAGCGCGCGGCCCGGTTTTTCTACCTCCAGCAGCATTCCTTTGGTGGCAAAGTCGATGGACAGACATTCGGCACTGCCACCACCGGCCCCTCGGTCAACCTGCTTCGCATCGAGGAAACTCTGAGCGCAGCGCATCTTCGCTTGTCCGGCGTGTATGTAGAAAGCATGCACTGGCGCAAGCTGGTCGAGCGCTACGATCGCAGTCACACCTTGTTCTATCTGGACCCGCCCTATTGGGAGACTGAAGGTTATGGCGTGCAATGGAGCTTCGACGAATATGCCGTCATGGCCGAGTTCATGCGGGAATGCTCTGGAAAGGTCGTTGTCTCGATCAACGATCACCCCGCCATCCGCGAGGCGTTCAAAGACTTTTGGATGGAGGGGCTTGAGCTGAAATACTGCGTGGCCAACGGGAGAGACAAAGGCGAGCGTCAGTCAGCCGGCGAGTTGGTCATCGCCAATTTCCGCCCGGACGAAGCTGCAGGTCTGTTCTCCTGAGTACCGACTAATAATTTCCCTGACCACATCAAAGCCGCAGCGGCCATTCCCGGCCATTAGGCTCCGGGTCGTGAACATGGTCTTACATCGGATGAGATTGAACTGGACGTCCGGTAGCAATAGCCGGCGCGACCAAACTAACCTTGGAAAAAAAAGCCGCCGGCTGCGTTCAATCAGCCGGCGGAACACAAGGTTGTCAATGAGAACATTGACAAAGCACTATATGTCTTTGTCAGGATTTCGCAAAAAAAGTCATTTGTTTGGTTAGGGTGAATGTGTTGATTAAATGCAACTGACGCAAAATATCCGAATTATTTCATGAAACTGATACAAAATTCGTATTGAAAATGTTCTTGCTTTCGCATAAATTGCAAAGTGGCTACCCCTCACTGGCAAGTCTGGGGTAGTTGTTTTGCGGGAGCCCCACTTTTGTGGGGCTCTTTCCGTTTCAAGGATCGAATGTACCGCCTGTCGGCATCCTTAAAAGCAGCTTAAATATCTGTTTACTTACTTTTGTCAAAAGCTATACTTCCACTTGCAGTCAGCACCATCCTTACTACTCACCCATGAACGGAGACTTGCCAAATGCGTTCCTTCAAACTTCTAGCCGCCGCCGCTTTGATCGCTGCAGCAGCAGGCGCCCAAGCTGACACTATCGACTGGGGCACTCTGTCGGTTGACGGCTTCTATAGCAACTCAACTCACGTATCTGGCCTGTTCAGCGACGAATATGATTTCAAGCTGGACGGCACCTTCGACAACACTGCTCTTGCAGTGTCTGCGAACCTGGCAAACAAGTTCGACATCACTAACGGCCTGATTACCCTGTTTGCCGCCGGTGGCACCGAACTGGCCAGCTACACTTTCGACGGCACGACCGGTAGCACGACCTATGATTTCGGCAGCCTGGGCATCGGCTCGTACTACTACGTTGTGACTGGCTTGGCCGATGGTCCGAAGGGTGGCTCGTACACCTTCCAGGCTGCTATCAACCCGGTGCCGGAACCTGAGACTTATGCACTGATGGGG